>JBIJCX010000078.1:0-27044 GCA_044344465.1 Opitutaceae bacterium | reverse complement strand
GGTGTGTCGAACCGCGCTGCAGCCGGGGTATTTTAACTTGATAAAACCTGGGCGGGCGGTGTGCCGGGACGGAGCGCGTTGGCGGGCGTGTAATCAGAACAGCGACAGCTGGCTGTGGTCGGAGGTTACGCGGCGTGGGCGGTGGAGGAGACGGTGGGTGGCGGCGAGGAGTTCGAGGTGGTGAGCGTGGCGTTGGACCTCGGAGACGACACCGACGGAGCCGAGGATCCGGTCGAGGGCGTTGCGGATGTGTTTGAGTTCGGCGTAGAGTTCGTCGCCGCGATGCTGAAACCAGTCTTGGAGGCATTTGAGCAAATAGGCCGGGAAGTAGGCGCCATAGCGGGCGGGATCGCCATGGGTGCCGATGGCTTCGAGGCGTTCTGCGATCAGCGCTTGGTAGCGAGCCGGCGAGCAGGTAAGCCCACGGGAATCGAGCCAGCCAGCGGGCCAGGTGAGCGCGTACAGCAGCAGGCGGTAGTCACGGTGGAAGTGGGCCGGCGGCGCGGTGGCATAAAATCGTTGCCGGATCACCTCGAGCAATTCCGGGACGGCGCCCTCCAGCGCGGCGGGACCGCGCGCCGGAGGCTTAACGCAGACGGCGCGGGTTTTCATGGCCGGGCGGCGGAGGGCCGGGGTCTGGACAGCCAGGGCAGCGCATCGAGGGCGGCGTGGAGATCAGCGGTGGTGACGGCGCGTCGCCCGGCGATCGCGGCCTGCTCCATGGAACGTTGCAGCAGGGTGTTCACGGTGCGGGGACTGCCCTGGGCCGATTGCAAGAGCAGCGTTTCGGCGGCGGCCTCAAAAGGACTGGCCCGGATGCCGACCTCTTGGAGTCGGTGTTCGAGGTAGTCTTTCAAAGCGTCGGCCGACCAGCTGCCCAGGTGCTCGCAAAAGCTGAGCCGGGACAGGAGCGCCCGATTGATACCCAGATCGAGGCGGCCCAGCAGTTCGTCATCGCCGCAGAGGATGAGCGAAAACGGGGTCGTCGCGTCGGACCGCGCACAGGTCAGGAGCCGGAGTTCTTCGAGTGCCGCCGTGCCCAGGTCCTGGGCCTCGTCAATCACGACGATCGGCCAGACCGGCGCCCATGACTGCCAGAGTTCGGCCAGGACACTCACGTTGTCGCCCCGGCGGAAGCGCGGGGTGGCGGCGCCCATTTTGACCAGCTGGCGGAGCAGATCCGAGCCCATGAGAGAACTGTGCGCCAGGCGCACGACCCGGTACTGTTTGGGCGAGAGCCGCTCGCTCCAGTGGTGAACGAGCAGGGATTTGCCCGTGCCGTGGGGGCCGTGGAGGATGCCGCTGGCGTGGACGCCGGCGAGTTGGTCGAACCGGCGCAGCGCCTGCTGCCAGGCGGGATAGACGTAGATCGCACCGCCGGGCTCGCAGCCCGGCCAGCGGCTCGCCCCCCAGAGCGTCTTGAGCGCCAGATCGAGCGAGGGCAGCTCAGAACGCGTCGTGGTCGTAGTCATTGCTGGAGGGGAGTTGGGCGTTGCGGTGCTTGTTGCAGCGGACAGCCAGGCCAACGAACTTTTCGCCGAGCCAGATTTCCACCCGGCGCAGCGTGATGGGATCAAAATGCACGGTGACCACCTGGCCGCGCAGATGCACGGCCACCTCCCAGGACTCGCTGCCCAGCCGGAAGGTCGCGTCCTTGCGCACGCGCCGGGGGACCCGCATCAGGAAGAGCCGCTCGATTTCTGCGCCGCGCTCCAAGAGCCGCAGCGACGTGCCCAGCCGCGCGAAGCGCTGCGCCGGGGATTCCCCGCCGAGCGCCGCGTGCTCGCGCTGGTTGTAGTCGGTTTCCACCCATTTCCAAAAGCGCAGGTTGAGCGCCTCGATCGAGTGCACGGGCTCGAACAAGAGCGTCGGCAGGAACCGCGACTGACATCCGCCAAACCAGCGTTCGATTTTCCCTTTCGACCACGCGTGGTACGGCTTGGCGTGCAGCAGCCGGATGCCGAGATTGGCGCAGACGATCCCCAGATGCTGGCTGACGAAGGCCGCACCTCGGTCCGTGTACAGTTTATCTGGGAGCCCACGGTTCGAGACCGCTTGGCGCAGCGTATCCAAAAAACATTCCAGCCGCTCGCGGGCGTAAAACTGACCATGGACGATCAGCCGCGAACAGTCGTCGATAATGGCAAAGAGGAAGGTGCGCTGCGCGGCGCCGCTCTCCAGCTGAAGCGTCGGTCCGTACATGCAGTCCGTCATCCACAGCAGATTGGGCAGCGGTACTTCAAAGGCCTTGGTCGGGCCGCCGGCCAGGGCCGAGCCGGCCCGCAGGCTTTGCCGATCCAGCCCGGCCGCCAGCAGTCGCCGGCGCAGGGTACTCGCACTCACGCCGGCCAGCCCGGCGACGCCGCGCCGGGCGAGTTCGTCCGTCAGCGCCTTGAGGGTCAGCGTGGGATATTCCGTACGCAGCTTCAGCAGCGCCTCCAGCGCCTCCGGCTCCAGCGTCCGGGGTTTGCCCCGGTCGCTGCGGGGGCGGTTTTGCAGCGCGCCAAATTTGCTGCGCCGGTACTTGTAGACCCACTCCTCGATGGTCGCGGCCGCATAGATGCGCCCGTCCCAAGCCTGCTGCGCGGCTTGTTGGATGGCGTGCACCAATGGCAGTCCGGCCTGGCGTGCCTGTTCGACCGCTTGGACGGCGGCGAAGCGCGCCAGCGCGCGAGTTTCATGGGGATTTTCTTCGGAGGGAGGATTTTTCATGCACCTTCCGGTCTGCGCCGCCCCCCAATCCACCACCATAATTTGGTTGTGTGGGGACCGGCCAGATCGGAGGTTCGACCCCGTCCTCTCCTGACCGAACGTGGTGTTTATCGCGCCCCGGACGGCTGATGACACTGGTAGCTCCTGAAGACGGTAATCTTGAAGTGCTCAACCAGTCGGCGTGTGGCGGCCGTCATGCTGCCACACGCCTCCTTCAGCCACGGCCAGAACGCCGGTCCGCCGGGCGGCGCCCGACCAAACCCGCGTCCCACCACGCGCAGGAGCTCGGGGTGGAAGGCGTGCATCCGCCGCTCGTAGCTTTTCAGCAGACTCTCCCAGCGGCGCACCCCCACGTCTCGCAGATCCCCATTGAGGAACGCCTCAAAGGTCGCGGCCCGAATCACTCGGTAGCTTAGGCAAAACGAAGGCAAGTAGCTGACCGTCCGGCCGCACAACGCACACAGGAATCGGGCGACCAGGATCCAAATCAGTCGACCCAATTCTCCCGTGACCCACCGACCGTAGGTTCCGTGCCGCCCCAGCGTATTGACGGCCTCGCAGTTTGAGCACGGCCCATCGGCCACAACCTGCCGATGCGCTTCGCTTGAAACGTACTGCTCGACGGTAAGTTCACACCGGTAAATCCGCTGCATACCACCTGAGCCTACCGACAGACCCTCCTGCCAACGCAACCCGACACATTACTCCGCTCACCGGCCCCCGGATTATCAGGATAATCCCCCGATAGACCAGATCACCTCCGGCCCCAATCGGACGAATTCGACCTCAGGGTTCAGCCAAATGCGAGACGCTGGACAGCCAATGGGCCGGGACGTGCTCGTCGACCCGCTGCCGGCGGAGATCAAAAAGAACGTCGTGTGGCGCGATACCTACTGGCTGCCGGACGAGGCGGCCTCGATCTATTCGCAGGCGCAGGCCGTGATCAGCGTCGAGTGCCATTCGCCCTTGATCGCGTTGCACAACGGCACGCCGACGTTTTATGTCCGCCAGCCGACCGATACCTGCAAGGGGCAGATGTATCGCGACATCGGGGCCAATGACTGGTTCTTCGAGATCGACGAGACCGACGGGGCGCAGCTTTGGTCGCGCCTCAACGCGATCGTCAAGAACCCCGCTCAGGCGCGGGCCAAGGTGAAGGCCATCATGACCACGGTGGAGGCCCGCCAACGGCGCATGGTGCAGGCCGTGCGTGCCGCCTGCAACGTGGCGTGATGCCGGGGCGCCGCGTATGTGGTTGGCCCACCGACGGCGCCCGGCCAACCTCACCGTCCTTTCCCTCATGACCAAGCAACACTGGATCGTCACGTTTGCCACGCTTGCGCTCGCTTCGTCGCTGTTTGCGGCCGAGCCCAATTCCCTCACTGCCGCGGAGCGTCTCATCTTGAACGCAACTTAGAATAAGCCGCGGTCCCGGCGCCGCCGTGATCGAGCGCAACGCGGCGAGGGCGCCGCGTCTCCAGGAAATATCCGGGGTAGCCCTGCGCGTGAGCGCAGGGAAGACTACCCGACCGCCTCGCCCCCGCGGATCTTGTCTCCGTCACGCCGCCAGCGATACACCAGCGGGGCCTTGGTGCGGTCGAGCTGCTTGAACAGCGCCGGATCGGCCCGCTTGGGCAGTTCGAGCTCCGCCAGCCCGGCCGCATCGCAGTTGAGGAGGCGCGCGTAGGGCTTGAAGTGCTCGACGCGACCAATGACGCGGGAAAGCGGCTCGTCCTGTAGCGGCGGTCTGTGACCGCCGTCGGCGCACGCAGCGTCTTCGTTTCGGCGGTCATAGACCGTCGCGGCCACCGGCGTCAGGCGGTCCAGGGCCAGAAAACAATAAGGCAGGCTGCGCAGATCGATGCCGGCGCGCTGGCCGAATTTCACCCAGTAGGGGTCGGCAAAAATCTCCGAGGGTGGCGGGGCAAAAAAGTGGCACCAGTGGCGTTCGTTTTCCGCGGCAAACATCGGGCAGGCATTCCCGTGGGTGCAGGGCGCGACGAGCTGAAACGTGCCGCGCAAATCATCGCGCAGGGCGCCGAGTTGGCGGCTGACGCGGTGCGTACCGGGTTCGACCCAGAGCACTTCTTCGGCGCGACCGAGGAGCGTGCGGAGTTCCGCCAGCGCCGCGGGTGGGAGTTCGTTGAGGACGTGACTGACGATCAGCAGCCCGAGCGGCTCGGTGGCGGCGAGAAATCCGGGCGTGGCCTGATGCACGCGCAGCGAGGGAAAAGCGCGCTCCGCGGCGGCGGCGGCAAATTCGCCCGCGGCCGGCGCATGGTCCCACAACGTGAGCGAGTCGACCTGCTCCAGGCCCAGCCATTCGATCACGCGGCGGCTCGCGATTCCGCTGCCGCAGCCCCAGTCGAGCACGGTGCGCGAGCGCGGCCGCCATTGGCGCAGCCGCAGCTCGCGGAAGACGTGATCCCATTTCCAGCCGATCCGCTCGCCGTAGGTGAAGTCGTAGCTGGCGAGGTCGGCGGGAGATTCCCAGTACGGGCCGGCCGCCGCCGCGCCTTGGAGAAATTTCCCGCGCAGCCGCTCGAGCGCGGCCCAGTCAAGCGATTCCCAGTTCATGGCTGAGCGGCAGGCCGAGCTGCGCGGCGAGGTGCTGGGTGCGAATCCCGTAGAACGCGGCGAAGGCGCGGATCCGCTCCGCTGTTGCATCGTCGGCTGTTCCGGCCGGTCGTGTTTTGATGGCGGCGATCATCAAGTTCTTGGCGGTATGGGCGGTGGAGATAAACTCGAACACTTTCGTGCGGTAGCCGGCCCACTCGAGCAGCTGGGCCCGCAGGGCGTCAGTGACGAACTCGGTCTGGCGTTCCTGGAAAATACCGTGGCGCAAGGCGTCGGCGAGGACCGGCGGCGCCGTGAGCTGCGGGCGAAGTTCCTTCTGGCAGCACGGTGCCACGACGATCAGGCGCGAACCGGCGGCGAGACCGCGGGCCAGGGCGTCGTCCGTGGCGGTGTCGCACGCGTGGAGCGCGATGAGGATATCGCAGTTTTCAAGCGGGGTGTCGGCGATGGCGCCCGCGGTGAACGTGAGGCGCGGGGCGAATCCGTTTTCCTGGGCGACCCGATGGCAGAGCGCGGCGAGCTCGGGGCGGGCCTCGATGCCGTGCACGGTCGCGCGGTCGCCGAGGAGCGCGGCGAGGGCGAAGGTGAGGTAGCCCTTGCCCGAGCCGGCGTCCACCACCCGGAGAGGTGCGGGCGCCGCGGTCGTGTCGTCGGGCGGAAACGCTTCGGCGAGCAAATGGGTGAGGAGTTCGGAGAATTTCTGGATCTGGCGGAACTTGTCGGCCATGCCCTCGCGCGGCTGTCCCCGGTTATTGGTTACGCCGAGCCCGTGCAGCCACGGGGCCTCGGCGGGGATCAGGTGTGACTTGGGGCGATCATGGACCGAATCTCCGCGCGGCAGGGGCACTGCGCTTCCGCCCGGAGCTGCTTTCACGCGCAGGCGGGCGGTGACGTCGGGCTGGCACTCGAGCTGGGCGGTCTGGCTGGGGGTGAAAAGGTGGGCGTCGAGAAACTGCGCCCCGATGAGCGGATCGAGCTCCCGGAGGGCCGCGGCGGGAGCGTGGTTCTTCGTCACATCGCGGGTGGCGTGCCGCCAGACGAACGCGAAGTGCGGGCCCGATTTGAGCGTGACCGGGCGGACAAACAGGTTCTGCAGCGTGGCGTCGGGTCCGCGGTACTTGCCGAGGGTGAGCTTGATGAGGGTGCCGCCGTGCACCGCGGTGCGGAGCAGTTCGAGGAAGCGGTCGCGGGCGGATTCAGGCTGGGAAGATGTGGCCACGAAAAAGGAATAACCACGGATCTGGTGGCGTGGCGATGCCACAACCGGATCACCGGATCATATTTTTCCCCGGTCAACCTGCGGAATCCGGACGACGAATTGGGCGCCGCCGTCCGGCGCCGCGCCGGCTGTAACCGTGCCGCCGTGGGCCTCGACGATGGCCTGCACCAGGCTGAGACCGAGACCGAGGCCACGCTGGGAGCGGCTGGCATCACCCCGGTAGAGGCGCCGAAAAATCGCGGTGCGTTCGGCGACGGGTACGCCCGGGCCGGTGTCGCTGATGGTGAAAACCACGGCGCCGGGCTCGACTGCGGTGGCGAGGATGACGCGGCCACCGGCCGGAGTGTATTTCAGGGCGTTGTCGACCAGGTTGTTGATCGCCTGGCCGAGGCGGATCGCGTCGGCGGCGAGTTCGGCCGCGACCGGCTGATCGACGGTCACAGTGATCTTCTTTTCCTCGGCGACCTCGCGATAGAGATCCGCCGCGCGCTCGACGAGGGTGCGGAAATCGAACGGATCGCGATTGAGTTTGAGCGCGCCGGCCTCGGCGGCGGAGATGTCGAGCAGGGTTTCGAGGAGATGAAGCACGCGGTCCGATTCGTTGACGCAACCGGCGAGCGCGCCGCGTACCTCGGCGGGATCGCCGGTGTCCTGCAGTGCCAACTCGGCCGTGCCGCGGAGCCGTGTGAGCGGGGTGCGGAGGTCGTGCGCGAGATTGTCGAGGGTTTCGCGGAGGACGCGGACGTGGACGGCATTCTTGTCGAGCAGGGTGTTCAGCTGGTGGACGAGCACGGCAAGTTCGCCGGTGCCGCCGGGCGACGGGACGCGGGCGGCAAGATCGCCGGTTTCGATGATGCGACGCGCGGTGCGGGAAACTTCGCGCAGCGGCCGCGTGGCGCGCCACGCGAGGATCGTGCCGACCGCCACGGAGAGGAACAGCGCGCCGGCGCCGACGCCGGCAAAGGTGCGGCGCAGCGGGGCGAGCAGCACGGCGCGGCTGTCCATCAGGCGACCGACCTGCAGCAGCCAGCCGCCCGGCAGCTGGCGCGAGGCGATCGCGTAGTCGCGCTCGGCGTTTTGCGGGATGCGCACCGTGCGGACCTCGCGGGTGGCCATGAGGCCAAACGCCTCGGCCAGGGGAATGAACTGGACCTGCGTCTCAATCCAATCGGGGGGCACCTTGACGAACACGGCGGTGTTCTCCGGTCCGAGCAGCCGGACGAAGTAGGAGCGGACATCGGGCGAGGCGCCGCTGTCGAGGCGGGCGCTCAGGCCGGCGGCGCCGCCACGCTCGTAGGCGGCCGCGAGGTCCTCCGCCCGGCCTTCGATGGCGGCGCGTTCCCGGGCGTCCAGGGCTTCGGCGAGGAACCAGTAGAGCACGGAAAAAAGCACGGCGGCGCCCAACGCGAAGACGAACGCGGATTGGACGGCGAGCCGCAGGGCGAGAGACTGGCGCAGGCGCTCAAACATGAGGGCGGAAAATGTAGCCGACGTTGCGCACCGTCTCGAGGCGCGTGTGATCGGGGTCGATTTTTCCCCGCAACCGGGAAACCACCACATCGACGACGTTGGTCTGCGGGTCGAAGCTGTAGTCCCAGACGTGTTCGAGGATCATCGTCTTGCTCACGGGCCGGCCGGCGTGCCGCAGGAGAAACGCGAGCAGGGAAAACTCGCGCGGCTGCAGCTCAACCGGTTTCCCGGCGCAGGTGACTTCGCGCGTGATGAGGTCGAGGGTCACGTCGCCGGAGACGAGGCGGGTGGCTTCGGGCGATTGCGTGGCGCGGCGGATCAGCGCCTGCACCCGGGCGAGCAGTTCGGAGAAGGCGAACGGCTTCGTGAGATAGTCGTCCCCGCCACTCTGCAGGCCCTTCACGCGATCGTCGACCGAGCTCCTGGCGCTGAGGAAAAGTACCGGCAGCGGCCGGCGTGCGGCCCGCAGGCGTCGGACGAGGCTGATACCGTCGAGCTGCGGGAGCATCACGTCGACGATGGCCGTGTCGTAATCGGTCGATTCGGCCAGCGCGAGGCCGGTTTCGCCGTCGGGCGCGTGATCGACGGCGTAGCCGGCCTGCTTCAGGCCGCGCACCACGAACGAGGCGATCTTCGAATCATCTTCAACGACGAGCACGCGCATTGAGACAAGAAAGGCTGAAAGGCTGAAGGACTGAAGGCTGAAAGCGCACCAATTAAACGGCCCCGGTGCCAGCGCTCGTTTTCAGCGGCGGCAGCCGGGGCCGGTTGCAGTAACTACGTCACCCTGTCCTTCGCCCTCGCTTACGAGGCGTCCTTGCTGGAACGCGATTCGTCGACGACCACGAAAATCGTGCTGCCGCGCGACCAGAGCTTCAGGAGCGTCTTCTTGCTGTCAGACTTCGAGGTGAGGTCGACGGCATCCTGGGCCGAGGTCACGGGCTGCTTGTTGATTTCGAGGATCACATCGCCCGAGCGGATGCCGGCGCGGGCGGCGGCGGATTCGGGATCGATTTCGGAGATCACGGCCCCTCTCAGCCGGGGCGGCAGATTGAGCTGCTGGCGCGCGTCGCGGTCAAGGTTCTCCACGGTGACGCCATTGAGGACGCCCTCGTCGTCGTCGGCCTTTGAGAATGCTTCCATCGTGCGGGTGCGGCGGGAGGACGGACGCTCGGTCGTCGTGGCGGTGATTTCCTTTTTCTGGCCGTCGCGCAGGATGTCGAGATTGAGCTCCGTGCCGGGCGCGATGGCCGTGACGGTGAGGGTGAGGTTGTTGGCATCGGTGACGGGCTTGCCGTTGACGCCTGTGATGATGTCGCCGCCCTTCAAGCCGGCCTTCGCGGCCGGACCGTTGGGTACGACTTCGGCAACCAAGGCGCCTTCGCGGTTCTTCAGGTCGAACGATTCGGCGAGGGCGGGCGTGATGCTCTGGATGTTAACACCAAGATAGCCGCGGACCACCTTGCCGTTCTTCACGATGCTGTCGGCGACGTGGCTGACCATGTTCGTGGGCACGGCGAGACCGACGCCCTGGAAGCCGCCGGAGCGGCTGAGGATGGCGGTGTTGATGCCGATGAGCCGACCGTCGACGTCGACCAGCGCGCCGCCGGAATTGCCGGGATTGATGGCGGCGTCGGTCTGGATGAAGTCCTCGTAGCCATCGACCTCGGCGAGGATCCCGACGCGGCGGCCTTTGGCGCTGATGATGCCGCTCGTGACGGTCTCACCGATGCCAAACGGATTGCCGATGGCGAGCACGCGATCGCCGACCTCGACCTTGGCACTGTCCGCAAACGTGATCGCGGGCAGGTCCTCGGCGTTGACCTTGATTACGGCGATATCGCTCTGCGGATCCCGGCCGACGACCTTGGCCTTGAATTCACGACCATCGTTCAGGGCGACGGTCACGGTGTCGGCACCGTCGATGACATGATTGTTGGTCGCGATGTAGCCGTCGGCGCTGATGATGACGCCCGAGCCGAGGCCCGATTGGGGCGGCTGGCGCATTTCGGGCGCGCGGCCGCCGAAGAACTGGCGGAGCATCGGATCGTCCATGCCGGGAAACTCGTTGCCGCGGGCGGAAACGCGACGGGCCTTGGTTTCGGTGGTGATTTTCACGACGCTGGGCGAGACGCGCTTGACGACGTCGGAAAAGCTGGCGCGTTCGAGTTGGCCGCGCGTGACCGCCTGCCCATCATGCTTGAGGGTGATGGCCGGGTTGGAGTTTTGTGCGCCGTGGAGCACGGCGAAGACGCCGGCGACGGCGAGGAGGCCGGCCGCCCAGGCGGCGCGGCGACGATTAAGGAGGGAGGCGAGTGTTGTGTTCATGGTGATGGCCCGAAGATGCCACACCAAGTTGTCGGGGACCTGTCGCGAAGATTACAGATTTGTAAGGTGGCGGGCGGGCGTCAGGGCGAAGGCGCACGCCGGTAACCCGCCAACCCATTCGTCCGCGGATGCCTCTGAGCGTGGAGACGCGGCCGGACCTCGTGCCAGTTCAACAAAAAACCCCCGCGAGGGGCGCGGGGGTTGTAGGCAATCTTGCCGCCTTTCGGTCGGCGCGGCCGGCGGTGCTTAGCCGCCCGTGTCAGCGAACCTTGGCAAACGTGGCCTGCAGGACGGCGAGATCGGACGCGTTCTTGGTGCGCTCCTTGGCCTTGGTAACGAGGCCGGCCTCGAGGGCGTTCTTCGTCGGACGCTGCGTATTCTCGTAATACACCCCGAAGGTTCCCGGCCAGGGCTGGGAGGCCAGCTTGTACGCGGCAATCTCGTCGGTCACATCATGGCGCGCCTCATCCTCGGGGGTGCCATCGTTTTTCTTCTCCTCGATCACGGTCCACTTGCCGCCTTTGCGCGGAACCGAGGCGTCAAACGCGCCTTCGTAAAACTCCACGCATTCGGAGAGAATCTCGACGACGGAGAAACCGGTGTGCTTCGCGGCGCGCAGCATCATCTCGGTCATGTGGTTCACCTGCGTGGCGTGGCTGCGGGCGACAAACGTGGCGCCGCTGTTGAGCAGCGCACGCATGGGGTTGATCGGCTGGTCCACCGCACCCGTCAGGTCGGTCTTCGTCTTGAAACCGATCGGCGAGGTGGGCGAGGTCTGCTTCTTCGTCAGGCCGTAGACGAAGTTGTCCATGATGACGTAGGTGAGATTGATGTTCTTGCGCGCGGTGTGAACCAGATGATTTCCGCCGATGGAGAAGCCGTCGCCGTCACCGCCGAACGCGAAGACGTGCAGGTCGTCGTTGCCGAGGCTGATGCCGGCGGCAAAGGGCAGCGCGCGACCGTGAATGTAGTGGCCGCCGTGGGTGTTGACGAAATAGGGGAAGCGCGACGAGCACCCGATGCCGGCAAAGGTAACGATCTTCTCGTGCGGATAATTGAGCTTCTCCAGCACGCGATAGAACGAGTGGAGCACGGCGAAGTCACCGCAGCCGGGGCACCACGTCGGGTGATCGGCCGTGAGTGCTTTCTTGGTGAGGGGTGCGCCGGGAGCGGGGGGCGGGGAGGCGAGAGTGGATGCGGCGGAGGACATGGGATTCTGGAATCTGAGATTTGGAATGTGAGCTTCGCCGCGGATCAGCGCGGCGCCGCGAGGGTGGCTCAGGTGCGCTTGGCAACGGCGAGGGCGCTCTGGCGCGCGGTGCCGACGGTGGCTTCAAGGGCCGTACTTTCGATATGCTTGGCGATGCCGGCGACAATTTCGCTGACGCGGAACGTGAGGCCGTCGGTCTTCGTGACGCTGACGATGTTCGGGTTGGCGTAGCGGGCGCGGAGCATCATCGTCAGCTGGCCAAAACCGTACAGTCCCTCGTCGTTCAGTTCGATCACGACGATCTTGTGATAGCGGGCAAAAGTGGTCTCGAGCCCGTTCGGGAGCGGGTGCACGTGGCGGATGTTCATGTGGCCGGCCTTGACCCCGGCGGCGCGGATGCGGCCCAGCGCTTCGCGGCCCGGGCCCCAGTTGGAGCCCCAAGTCACGAGGAGCACCTCGCCGGCGGTGTCGCCGGTCAGCTCGGGCGCGGGCAGCGTGGCGCCGAGGGCCTTGATCTTCTCGCGGCGCTTGATCGTCATCTTCTGGTGCATCGCGGGACTGCCGGACGGGTGGCCCATCTCGTCGTGTTCGAGACCGGTGACCGTGGGATACTTGCCCGAGAGCATCCTGACACCGGCCGGAGCATGATGTGTGACTTGATCCAAGGGGTACGGTTTGTAGTCCGCGCTTCGATCCGAGAGGTCGGGCTTGGGCTCGACCATCAGTTTCGCCAGATCTGGTTCCTCAAACACTTCGATGCGGGCTGAGAGGCCCTGGTCCGTGAGGATGATCACGGGAGTGCTGTACTCCCGGGCGATCCGGGCGGCTTCGATGGAGATGTAGAAGCAATCTTCAACGTTCTTGGGCGCGAGCACCACGCGAGGAGCGTCACCGTGGCTGCCGTAGATCGCCTGCAAGAGGTCGCTCTGCTCGACGTTGGTCGGCATGCCGGTGGACGGACCGCCGCGCTGGACGTTGACGACGATGACCGGCATTTCGGCCATGACGGCCCAGCTGAGCGCCTCCATTTTCAGGGAAAGACCGGGCCCGGCGCTGCCGGTGATGGCGAGATGGCCCGTGTAGGAGAACCCGAGCGCCGTGGAGATCGAGGCGATCTCGTCTTCGCACTGCACGAACATGCCGCCGTACTTGGGAAGTTCGGCCCGCAAGGTCTCCATGATCGAAGTCCAAGGCGTGATCGGATAACCGGCGCCGTGGCGGACGCCGCCAGCGATCAGGCCATAGGCGATGGCGGTGTTGCCATCGAGCGTGACCTGCGGTCGGCCCGAGACGGTGGTGGCGCTTTCGACCGCCTCGAAGTGGAAGAAGAGATCGCGGAGATTGTTCTGCGGCCACGCGTAGCCGGCATCGAACGCCAGCATCGCATTCCGGACCACATCCTCATTCTTCCCGCCGAAACGCTCCTTGATCAGCGCGGCAAGCTTCTCCACGTCGAGGTCGAAAACGCGCGCGATCAGGCCGAGGATAAAGATGTTCTTGCCCTTGTCCTTGGAGGTGCCGCCAACGGCCTCGACGGTGGCCGACGTGATCGGCACCGCGACGTTCGTGAAACGATGGTCCTCGGCGTTGATCTTGACGTGATCGCTGTCGTAGAGGAGCACGCCGCCGGGGCGGAGCGAGCTGACGTGGGCGTCGTAGCTGTGCTGATAGAAGGCCACCAGCATGTCCGCGCGGTCGCCGGCGGAGAGAATGTCTCCCGTGCCCATGCGCACCTGGAAGATCGAGGGTCCACCCGAGATGGTGGACGGAATCGTCATGTAGGTCATGACATCCTGATCGCTGCGCCCCGCGAGGCGGGCGAGGAAACCGCCGACGGATTGGATGCCGTCCTGCGAATTGCCGGCGAGTCGGATTACGACGTCTTGGATTGATTGAGGCGGGCGGGTGCTCGAGGCAGTGGTGCCGCCAGGGATTTCGGGAGTGTTTGGGCTGACCATGAGAGTTGGAAATGCTGTCGGGAAGAATTCAGCGAGTCAACGGGTGGACCGCGTCTCCCCGGTTTGATAAGCGGTCCGCGGAGTATGCAGGGTTTTCAGAAGGGAGGATTATAAGCAGGTGGCCCTGTCGGGCGGGTCTAAGGTGCTGCGGATCAATCGTAGAACGCGACGCAGACGCACATCGGCACCCGGGCCGAGTGGGCGGTGCGCGCCAGCCGGCCGGTGGCGGCGTCGACGCGGAAAACCGTGAGTTCGTCGGAACCCTGGTGGCCGCTGACGAGCCACGCGCCATCGGGCGAGAGCGCAAAATTTCGCGGGGCCTTGCCGCCAGAGGGTGTGATCTCTACCAAGGAAAGCGTGCCGGTGGCCTGATCGATGGCGAAAACAGCGATGCTGTCATGGCCGCGGTTGGAGCCATAGAGGAATTTTCCGTTGGGGTGCACGCGGATTTCGGCGGTGCTGTTCTGGCCGGTGAATCCGGCTGGCAGGGTCGGCACGGTTTGTTGCGGCGTCAGGGCGCCGCGCGCCACGTCGTAACCGTAAACCACAATCGTGTTGTCCAGCTCGTTGATCGCAAAGCCCTGCCGGCCGTCGGCGCCAAACTTGAAATGTCGGGGGCCCGCACCCGGAGCGGTGGCGATCGAGGGTGGATTCGCCGGCGTGAGTTTCGCGGCGGCCGGGTCCAAGGCGTAGGAGAGAATTTGATCGACGCCGAGATCGCAGACGAGGACGAATCGGTTGTCGGGCGAAACGGTGACGGAGTGGGCGTGCGGTTTGTCCTGCCGCGTCGCATGCACGCTGCGGCCGGTGTGTCTGATCACAGTGGGCGCGCCAACCGATCCGTCGGCGTGAATCGGCATCGAGGCGACATAGCCGTCGCCATAATTCGCGGCGAGCAGGGTGCGGCCCATGGCATCGACCGCGAGGTGACACGGTGCGCCGATGGCCGGCGAGCCGACAACTCCGCCGGGTTCGGGCGCGGCGCCGGCGAGCGGAGTGAGCCTCGCGTTGGCGGCGTCGATGGAGAAGCCGATCGCTTGGGCGGCCGAGGCTTGGACGGCATAGAGGAATCTCTTGTCCGGCGAAATCGTGATCCACGCCGGATCGCGCGCCTCGGCCGCGAGGACGGGCGCGCTGAGGGCGCCGGTGGTCGCGTCGAGGCGGACCGCGTAGATGCCGCGACTGGAGGTCTTGGTGTAGGTGCCGAGGAAGATCAGGTGCGAAGAGGCCATGGCGGTGTTGGAGATTGGGAACGGTAAAGCGCCCAGGCAAAGCGTGGCGCGCATTAAAGTGCGGGCGATCGATCTGAGGATCACGTGGCGAGCGATGCCTTGAAATGCCGGCGGCACACGGCGACATAGCGGTCGTTGCCACCGATTTCGACCTGCGAACCCTCTTTCACGGCGCGGCCGTCGTGGTCGATCCGGAGGTTCATCGTCGCCTTGCGGCCACAGTGGCAGATCGTCTTGAGCTCGGTGATGTCGTCGGCCAGGGCGAGCAACGCCCCGCTGCCGGGGAAAAGCCGGCCCTTGAAGTCCGTGCGCAGCCCATAGCACAAAACCGGAATGCCGAGCGTGTCGGCGACGTCAGTTGCCTGCCAGGCTTGCTCCGTGGAAATGAACTGCGCCTCATCGATCAGCACGCAGGCAACCGGCTGGGCCGTGTGTTCCGTGCGCACGCGGTTGAGGAGATTGTCGGCGGGACCGAGCGAGATGGCGCCGGAGCGCAGGCCAATCCGCGATTCGATTTGTCCCGGCCCGAACCGGGTGTCGATCGACGGCGTAAACAGCAGGGTGCGCATGCCGCGTTCGCGATAATTGTAGCTCGACTGCAACAGCATCGTGGTTTTGCCGGCGTTCATCGCCGCATAGTAAAAGTAAACTTTGGCCATGGTTGGCGCGGAGCTTGGGAGATTCGGCGAATAAATCGAGACTGCTCCGGGTTCGCTCTTGCCTCGGATAGCCTGACCGCAAACGTCAGTTCCTGTGCAGACGATCCGGCTGATAACGGTCATTTTCGGCTTGTTGGGCGCGAGTTCGGCGGTGGGCGCGGCGGAGCCTTCCGCCGCCACCGCCCCGATCCAGCGTTCACAATGGCACGGCTACGATCGGCTCGATTTCACGGTCGCGGATCGTCCGTGCCTGCTCGTCTTGCCCAAGTCGCCGGCGGCGGGCAAACCGTGGATTTGGCGGACGGAGTTTTTCGACCACGAACCCCAGACCGACATCGCCCTGCTGGGGCGCGGCTGGCACGTCGCCTACATGAATGCGAAAGACATGTACGGCTCGCCCAAGGCGATGGCCTTGTTTGGACAGTTTTACGCCCATCTCGTGGCGCACGCCGGACTCGCGTCGCGCGTCGTGCTCGAGGGGCTGAGTCGCGGCGGCCTTTATGCCTTCAACTTCGCGGTGGCCCATCCGACCCGGGTCGCGGCGCTCTACCTGGACGCCCCCGTGCTGGATATTCGCAGCTGGCCGGGACGCAATCGCACGTCGAAGGAATGGCGCGAATGTCTGGCGGCGTACGGCTTGACGGAGGAGACCGTGGGCGCATTTCGCGGCAATCCCCTCGACCGGATCGCGACGGTGGCAAAAGCCGGCGTGCCGATTATCGCGGTGTGTGGCGATGCGGACCTGAGCGTGCCCTTCACCGAAAATTCGGCGATCCTCGAGAAACGTTATCGCGAATTTGGCGGCACCATCGAGGTGATCGTGAAACCGGGCGTGGGACACCATCCGCACAGTCTGAAGGATCCGGCTCCAATCGTGGACTTTCTGGTGAAACACGCGCGCTATTGACGCTCCCAGTCCCGGCTGGGCCTTGATTTCGATCCAGGGACCGGCACGATGGTCGGAGTATCCTTTGTCTGACGATGAGCTTTTCGTGTCCCCATTTTCGAATTGATGACGAGCACTGCGTGCGGCTGAAGACCGACTGTGTGCCGGGCCGCCGCGGCTGTGTGCTCGAGGGTAATTCGGTGTTCGCGGTGCCCATCGAGGAACGCCTGCGCCAGCGGGAAGCGGAGAACCGGCGGAAGACGGCGGCGAAACTCCTGGGGCAGAGGTGAACTACTCGGGTGCGAGCCAGGTGGCCTTGTAGTCCGGGTGGTTCAGCACGTTCTTCGGCCAGTCGCGGACCGAGCGCTGGATGAGGACCAGATTCCGCCGGAACGCGAGGGGGATCACCGGCATCGCTTCGAGCAACCGGGCCTCGGCCTGCTGCAGCAGCTCCAACCGCCGGGCGGGCACGAGTTCGCCCGAGGCGGCGGCAATCAGCGCATCGAAGCGGGGGTCGGACCAGCCGGTGAAATTCCAGCCGCCGCCGGCGACGAACAGATCGAGAAAGGTCGAGGCATCGGGATAGTCGGCGAGCCAGCCGCCGATCGAGAGGTCAAATTGTTTGAGCTGGAGGTTGCTCCAATGCGTGCGTGATTCGCTTTCCTGGATGGCGACCTCGATGCCGAGCTTGATGCGCCATGATTCCTGCAGGGCCTGGGCGAACTCCGTGGTGCCGCCGGCGGCGCGGGCAAGCGTCAGTTTGGGGAAGCCCGCCCCGCGCGGAAATCCCGCCTCCGCCAGCCAGGCGCGGGCGGCCGCATCGTCTTCCGCAATCGTCGTGGCCGGGACGTAGCCCGGCGTGCCCTCGGGCACGAGATTGAAACCGGGGGCCTGCGTGCCGGCCATGATGCGCTCGGCGTAACGGCGGCGGTCGAGCGCGAGGGCAAGCGCGCGCCGCACCCGGACGTCATTGAGCGGCGGTCGGGTGGTGTTCACGTTGATGAACTGAGATTCCAGCTGCGGCGCACTGTGCAGCAGATCCGGGTTCTCCGCGCGATAGGCGCCGACGCGGGCGACCGGGATGAGCCGGGTGACGTGGAGCTGGCCGGCGCGAAACGCCCGTTCCTCGGTGTCGCTGTTTTCGATCGGATGAAAATGCACGGCGCGCAGGCGGACGGCGCCGGCGTCCCAATACGTGGGCGATTTCTCCGCTACGATGATCCGGTTCGGTCGCCATTCCTTGGGGACAAACGGCCCGTTGCCGACAAAGCGGCCGGGCCGCGTCCAGGCGGTGCCGCGCTGATCGATCCGCCCGAATTTCTCGATCGTCGCGCGATGCACCGGAAACCAGATCGCATTGTCCGTGACGAGCCCGAGAAAATAGGGCGTCGGTCGCGCGAGCGTGACGACGAGCGTCCGGGGATCGGGTGCGGCGAAGCCAACCGCGGCGAAGTCCTTCAGCTTGCCCGCGGCGAATTCGGACGCGCCGCGCACGGGAGTGAAGAGCTGCGTGTATTGCGAGCCGAGCGCGGGTGAAAGCGCGCGCCGGAAGGAAAACAGGAAGTCCTCCGCCGTCAGCGCGTCGCCGTTGGACCAGCGCGCATTGGCGCGCAGGTGGAAAGTGTAGACGAGGCCGTCGGGCGAGACGCTCCAGCGCTCGGCCACCCCGGGGCGTGGCTCGACCGTGCTGGGATCGCCGCGGAGGAGTCCCTCGAAAAAGGCGTAGACGATTTGGTAATCCGGCGCGGCGTTGATGACGTGCGGATCGAGTTCGCCCGGCTCGCCGCCGATGCCGACATGAAGCGTCTGCGTGCGGTTGCCTGCGGCCACGGCGGTCTCGCGCCGGGCGCAGCCGGGCGCAAGGCTGCCAAGCGCGAGCGCGGCGGTGGCGAGGAACACGCGGCGGAGCATGGGGGTCAGCTTTGGATGCGCGCCGCCGCTATTTCCCGCTGAGCCACACCCCGGTGTAGTAACGCGTCCACAACGCGTCGTCCTGCCAGCCGTGCACGCGGGGCGACATCAGCCAGTTGCGCGTATTGAAATAGAGGGGAGCCACCGGCGCCCGTTCGAGCAGGAGCACCTCGGCCGCCAGCAGGTCATCCACCTGGCTGGGCAGGTCGGGCCGGGCCGCGGCGCGGGCGAGCAGTTCGTCGAAACCGCCGGCCTGCCAGTGCGGCAGATTATTGGGCGCCTGACTGACGAAGTCGCCGAGCAGAGCCATTGCGTCGGTGACATCGAGCAGGGTGGTGACGAAGGCGATGTCGTACGCGCCGGACCGCAATGCCGCGAGATGGACCCCGGCTTCCCGCACCGCGATGGTCACCTCGAGGCCGAGTTCATGACGCCACATTTCCTGCACGGCCTCGAGCACGGGCGTGCCGCTCCAGCCGGTGAGCTCGAGTTTCGGAAAATTCTTGCCCCCGGCGAAACCGGCCTGGGCCAGCAGCCGGCGCGCCTCGACCGGGTTGAACTCCTGCTCGGTCGTGAGGGTGGCCGTGTCCCTTGCCGCGCGCAGCGCCGGGGGCAGGAAACGGCCGGCCGCTTGCTGGCCGCCCATCAGTACGCGATCGACAATTTTCTGGCGATCAATTGCAAACGCGAGGGCCAGGCGGACGCGCACGTCGTTGAGCGGCTGGCGCGTCGTGTTGAAGGAAAGGTAGCGCGTCTCGGCGAGCAGCGTGCGGCGCAACCGCGGCGGACGTTCGCGGGCGTAGGTGGCCAGCTTGCTCGGCGGCACGGCCATCGTGACGTCGATCTGGCCCGAGCGAAAGGCGCGCTCCTCGGTGTCGCCGCTGTCGAAACGGAGGAACTGGATTTCGTCGAGCTTCACGGCATTCGGCACGTGGTAGGCGGGATTTTTTTTCAGGACGATGCGCTGTTGCGAGCGCCACTCGGCGAGCGTGAACGGCCCGTTGCCGACAAAATTTCCGGGTTCGGTCCATTTGCGGCCGTGCTGCGCGACCACCCGCGGGTTGACGGGAATCCACGGGCCGCTGGCGACGTAAAGGAGGAAGCGCGGCGACGGATGCTCGAGCGTGATGACGAGCGTTCTGGGATCGGGCGCCCGGAAGCCGACGGCCGAGAAGTCGGTGAGGGCGCCGGTGGCGAAGGCGCGGGCGTTCTTTACCGCGAAGAAAAGATCGGCTTTCGGTGCCGCGGTGGCCGGGGTGAGCACGCGGCGAAACGAGGCGATGAAATCATCGGCGGTGATCGGTTCGCCGTTGGACCAGCGGGCGCTGGCGTGCAGCTGAAACGTGTACGTGAGGCCGTCGGCGGAAACGTCGAAACTCTCCGCGGCAGCGAGGCGCGGCGGGCCCCCCTCGGGTGCAGGGGTGAGCAGGCCCTCGCTCAGCGCGCGGATGAGGAAGAACTCGTCCGGGAAACCGGCAATCGCGGGATCGAGGGTGCCGGGCTCGTTGCGCTGGCTGATCCGGAGGATTTGGCTGGAGGCGGGGGTGTCGTGGCGCGCGCAGCCGCCGAGCAGGAGGACGCACGCGAGGAAGAAGCCGGAAGACCGATATCGGACGGCGAGGAATCGCGTGCCTTGGCCCCGTGCTGCCTGGAGTCCGGAGATCATGCCTTCACGATCAGGGCCACGGCGTGGGCGGCGATGGCGAGGCCGCACCCGAGGGCGCCGATGCCCTCGTTCGTCGTGGCCTTGAGCCCGATGTTGGCGACCGGCACGTGGGTGGACTTCGAAAGGGCTGCCTTCATCTCGGCGAGGCGCGGATAGATTTTCGGTTTTTCGGCGACCACCGTGACATCGAAGTTCGAAATGGCGAAACCGCGCTTCGAGAGCTCGCCACAGACGCGGGCGAGCAGGATCTGCGAATTGATGTTCTTGTAGGCGGGATCGGTGTTGGGGAAAAAGTGACCGATGTCAGGCAGGCCGGCCGCGCCGAGCAGGGCGTCGCAGATGGCGTGGGTGGCGCAGTCGGCGTCGCTGTGGCCGTCGAGCCCGAAATCGGTGTCGAAGGTGACCCCGCCCAGCACCAGCGGCCGGCCCGCAACGATGGGATGGATGTCGTAGCCGTGGCCGATGCGGAAGTTCATGGGGAGAGAAGCGAAAGCAGACCCGGGCGTCACTTTTTTGCGCCCTGATCCGGAAGTTTGCGTCAGGCGGCGAGGACGCGCAAGCCGATGATTGGCCGCCGCTATCCGGACGTCGTCAGCAGGAATTCCAGATAGGCCAGATCCTGGGGAGTGGTGAGCTTGGGATTTGGATACGCGTTTTCGAGCAGTGCGATCGGGTGGCCAAGCTGCTCCACCGCCTGGGCGTCGTCCGTGATCGTGAGGCGGCGGGACTGCACCCGGTCGTAGGCGCGGACAATCAGCTCGCGGGCAAAAACCTGCGGAGTCTCCATGGCCCAGAGCCGCGCGCGATCGAGCGTGCGGAGCCGGGCGTCATCCCGGTGCTGCTTGATCGTGTCGGTCACGCGATGGGCGAGCACGACCGCCTGCTCCTGGCGCACGATCTTGTGCAACGCCACGAGCTGTTCGGGCCGGATGAGGGGGCGGGCGCAATCGTGAATGAAGACGTGCTCGATGTCGCCGGGCAGGGCGGCGAGGGCCTGAAGGACCGAGTCCTGCCGCTCGTCGCCGCCATGCACCAGCACGGACGGGGTCGGGGCGTAGGCGGAAAGCTCCATCATCTGCCGCTGATCCCGATAGACGACCACGTAAAGATCGGCGATGGCACTCTGCATGAACGCCGCCGCCGAGTGCGCAAAGACGGGCCGGCCGGCGAGCGGCACCAGCACCTTGTCGACGACGGTGCCTTTCATGCGCGTGCCGCTGCCGGCGGCAAGGAGGATGGCGGCGGTGCGGGACATGGTGGAATCAGCGATCAGTGACCAGCAATCGGCGGGTGGGGATCAGCAGCGGTATCCAGTAATCAGGGTTGAGAAATCGGCAACTGGCAATCGAGTGGCGGAGAAATTTTGTATTTTGATCCGGGCCGGCCGGCAGCGGGCTGGCCGTCATTGGCGGCCGATTGTCGGCGGCGGTGGCAGCTCGGCGAGGATGGCGCGGGCGGCCGCGACCGGGTCGGGCGCCTTGAAGATCGGTCGGCCGACCACGATGAAGGTGGCTCCGGCCCGCGCGGCCTCGGCGGGAGTCATGACGCGGGTCTGATCGTCGGCCTTGGCATCGCGCGGACGAATGCCGGGGGTGATCAGCGCAATCTCGGGCGCAAGGACGGCGCGGAGCGGCGCGATCTCCAGCGGCGAGCAGACCAGGCCGCGCACGCCCGAATCCGCCGCCAGCCGACCGAGGCGCACGACTTGCTGCTCGGGCGACCCGGCGACCCCGGTTTCGGCCAGGCCGGTTGCGCTCATCGAGGTGAGGACCGTGACGCCGAGCAAGAGCAACCCGGGTGCGTGTTGCTGCTGGGCCTTCGCGGCCCACTGCATCATTTCGCGTCCGCCGGACGTGTGCAGGGTGAGCATGCCGATGGGCAGTTTGGCGGCCGACTCCACGGCCTTGGCGACCGTGTTCGGGATGTCGTGGAGCTTGAGGTCGAGAAACACGCTGAAGCCCAGTCCGGCGATCTCGCGCACGCAGTCGGGCCCGCAGGCGGTGAACATTTCGAGTCCGATCTTTACCCAGCGCACGGTGCCCTGCAATTGGCGCAGGGTGGGGGCAACATCCCGGGGAGATTGGGCGTCAAGGACGAGAATGAGGTCGCAGGGCATCGTGAAAAACATAACCACTCATGAACACGAATGCCCACGAATGAAGCCAAAAGGTGACGATCCGACCCCGGTGAGCGCTGTCGCAATCTTCGCCCCGGCCAAACTCAACCTGTTTCTTGCCATCACCGGACGGCGGACGGATGGCTTTCACGATCTCGTTTCCGTGGTGGCGCCGCTTGATTTCGGCGACACGTTGCGGGCGGAACCCGCCGGGGAGTTCTCCCTTGCCTGCGACGATTCGGACGTGCCGTGCGATGAGACCAATCTCGTGCTCCGCGCGGCCGCCGTGTTCACCCGCGCCACGGCTGGCGGGCTCGCGACGAAGCCGGATCGGAGCCTGGCCGCGAAGTTTTTTCTCGAGAAACGCGTGCCGATGGGCGCGGGATTGGGGGGCGGGAGCAGTGATGCCGTCGCGGCGCTGCGCGCCCTCAATCGGCTTTCGGGCGCCAGGCTGGGGCCGGCCGCGCTGGCGGCGGCCGCGACGCAGCTCGGCTCGGACTGTCCGCTTTTCTTGCACCACGGGCCGGTTGTCATGCGAGGGCGGGGAGAGCGGGTGGAACCGCTCCCGGCCCCGGTGGCGGAGCGGCTGCGCGGCCGGCGGGTGTTGCTCTTCAAGCCGGCCTTCGGGATTTCGACGCCGTGGGCCTACGCGCGGCTGGCCGAGATGGCCCGCGAGTCGGCGGTCGGGGACGTCTATCTGCCGCCGGCGGAGGCGGAGGCCCGGTTGGCCACCTGGCTGGGTGGGAGGGACGCGCCGGTGGAAAACCTGTTGTTCAACAACCTGGAGCGTCCGGCCTTTGCCAAGTTCATCGCGCTGCCCGTCCTGCTCGAGGAGCTGCGGGCCCGGTTCGGACTCGCGGGGCGAATGAGCGGCAGCGGCAGCGCGTGTTTTGCGCTCCTGGGCGAGGACGCCCCCGTCGGGGCGATCGCGGACACCATCCGCGCGGCCTGGGGGGACACGGCCTTTGTGGTGGCGGCGCGACTGGATTGGGGCCGGTCCGGATAGATCCGCATTGACCCGCTCCGCTGGGCGGAGCGTTATCATTCAACGGTGTCCGCCTCATCCCTGCAGAGGGCGCCCCTCACTTCAACATGAACCCCGGCTCGAAAACCGAATTCACCGTGCAAGGCATCGCCGCCTCGCAAGGGATCGCCTACGGGCAGGTTTTCGTCTATCTGCAGAGCGACGTCGAGGTGCCGGCATATCAGGTTGAGCCGCATAAGCGGATCGATGAAATCGCGCGTTTCGATCATGCGCTGGTCGTCACCCGGCAGCAGATCTCGAAGATAAAGAACGAAGTCGAAAAGAACATCGGGCCGAAGGAGGCCGCGATTTTCGATGCGCATCTGATGGTCCTCGAGGACGAGGCGCTCATCGGCGAGACGATCCGGGAGTTTGAGGCGAGCGGGTGCAACATCGAGACCTGCTTCCACAAGGTGTCCTCGCGCTATGTGCAGGCGTTCTCCGAGATCGACGACGAATATCTTCGCGAGCGGGCGGGCGATCTGCGGGACGTCGCCCAACGCGTGCTGCAAAACCTGCTCGGCCAGGCGGAAAACTCGCTCAGCCGGCTGGCGGACAAGCGCATCGTGATCGCGACTGACATCTCGCCTTCGGACTCCGCGAGCATCGATCGCAGCGCGGCGCTCGCACTCGTGACCGACACGGGCAGCAAGACGAGCCACGCCGTGATCGTCGCGCGCTCGATGAAGGTGCCGGCGGTTGTGGGGGTGCGCGACCTCACCAAGCGCGTGGCCAATGGCGATTGGGCGGTCGTGGACGGCTACGACGGCGTCGTGATCGTGCATCCGTCGGAAGGCACGTTGTTTCGCTACGGGAAAATCCAGGAGCGAAAAAGGTCCTTCGAGGCGCGGTTGATCGAGGCCAGCCGGGAGCCCGCGATCACGCTCGATGGCGTGGCCGTGCCGCTGATGGCGAACATCGAAAAGGTGGACGAGGTCGGGCAGGTGAAGGCGTATTTCGCCGAAGGCGTGGGTCTCTTTCGCACGGAGTATCTTTTCCTCAGCGCGGCGCGCATTCCGACGGAGCAGGAGCAGTTTCTGGCCTACAAGACGGTGGCCGAAGCCCTCGCGCCGAACCCGGTCATCATCCGCACCCTCGATCTCGGCGGCGACAAGCCCCTGGCGGGCAACTCCGATCTCTTTCCCAAGGAGAACAACCCGTTCATGGGCTTTCGCGCGATCCGGTTCTGCCTCGAACACCCGGATATTTTCAAGGATCAACTCCGGGCAGTCCTGATGGCGAGCACTCACGGCAACGTCCGTCTAATGTATCCGATGATCAGCGGCTCGGAGGAACTCGCGCGGGCCAATGCCCTGCTCGCCGAATGCCGGACCGAGCTCAAGGCCCGCGGCCAGCCGTTCGATGAAAACATGGCGGTGGGCGCGATGATCGAGATTCCCAGTGCCGCGGCGACGGCCGATCTGCTCGCCAAGGAATGTGCGTTCTTCAGCATCGGCACCAACGACCTCATCCAGTACCTGCTCGCGATCGACCGCGTGAACGATCGCATCGCGCACCTTTATGAGCCGACGCACCCGGCGGTGCTCCGGACCCTGGCGTTCGTCGTGGCGGAAGCGCACAAGCAGGGTTTGCCGGTGGGCGTGTGCGGCGAGATGGCCGGTGATCCGGTTTTTGTGCCGTTGCTGCTCGGGCTCGGCGTCGACAGCCTCAGCATGGCACCGGCTTGGATCCCGGCGGTGAAATACTTGGTGCGGGCGATGACCATGGCTGACGCGCGCGCGCTGGCAACCGAAGCCCTGACGCTGGGTTCGCCCAAGGAAATTTACAGCCGGTGCGAAGCTTTTTACCGCGCGCGGGTGAAGGTGGAGTAGCCGGGGGCAGGAATGCCGGTAACGCCGTCGTTACACCTCTGCAGTTGCGAAACCATCCGATCCGATTATACCGACACGCGAGCGACGCATGAATTTCTTCCGGTGCTTTCTGCGGATCATCTTTCTGACGGCGGGCGGGCTGTTTCTTGGTGCGGGTTGTGCCAACTTATTTGTGGTGAAACACAAGGTCATGGTGGACGCAATCAGTGCGCCGGGGGCGGCCAAGCCAAGCGGTCAGTCCTACCGTCTGGTCGCGAAGCGATCGGTGGTCAGCCAGGTGCCGGTCCAGCTGCCGGTCGTCGCGGCCTGCGTGCACGCGGCGCTCTCCGGGCAGGGCATGTTTGAGGCGCCGCCCAATGTGCCCCCGGACCTCTTCATCGAGGTCGGCATCGGCATGGACACCACTCCGCGCATCGACGCATCGGCCCGGGAGACCTACCTGCAGTTCTCCGCCCGCACGAATCCCGATCGGTCGCTCGATCGCGGCATTGGCCCGGAGGTCTGGGACGTGCGCGTGGCCGTGTTCGGCATCTCCGGCCGGATCGAAAGCGCGATGCCGCTGCTCGCGGCGGTGGCAGCTACGCACGTTGCCACCGACACCCATCTGGAGACGAAGGTGGAGGTGCCGGCGAATTCGCCGATGATCAGCTCCGTGCGGGAGACCGCCATCAAGGTGCTCGATGGCGCCAAGACGCCCGCCGCCGGCGGCAGCGGCACCCCAACCGTTCCGAGTGCGCCGGCCCCGGGCCGGTGACATCGCCGTGCGCCGGCCCTGGGGTTGGACATCGGGTGTCAACTCGCTCGTGGTGGCATGGCTGGCGGGGCCAAGTTCTCGGTCAACGTCCCGCCGACCGTGGTACGTTTCACGATCGGCTGATCAGCCCCAGGCCGCTCGCGCCATTTGACAATCGGCTCTTGCCGCAGTCGCTTAGTCGCTTTCTTCGACTCTCATCTGCCTTTTTGCCGTGCCACCTATCTTCCATTTCTGCCCGTTCGCGCTCCGCACGAAGCTCCTCCTCACGGCGTTGGCGGCCTTCCCGCTCCTCGGGACGTTGACCCGCGCCGCTTCCACCGAAGCCAAGAAACCGGTGGTCCTCAGTCCGTTTGAGGTCCGCAACACCCAGAACTACGGGTACCGCATCGGTGCCGCCATCACCGGTACGGGCACCGACGGTCTGATCAGTGAAACCCCGCTCAACATCAGCATCGTCTCGCAGGAACTGATCGCGGACCAGGTGGGCAACCAGCTCATTGATGTGCTCCGTTCCGCCAGTTCGGTCGCCGTGCAGGTGAAGGATGAGTTCATGATTCTGATCCGCGGGTATACTGGTCCCGTGTTCGTCAATGGCCTGCCCGCCGGCCAGGGACTCGCCCTCTACGACGTTGATCGGATCGAGGTCGTCAAGGGTCCCAATGCCGTGTTCGCCGGCATCTCCAACCCCGGAGGCACGGTCAACCTGATCAAGGTCAAACCGAGCTTCGTTCCGCGCCACACGCTGGATCTCAGCGTGGGGTCGTTCGACCACCGGCGAGTCGTGCTTCGCTCGGGCGCGCCGCTGGTCGGCGACAAATTGGCCTACAGCCTCGTGTACGGCCACACCGACGAAAAGAGCTCGATCGATCAGATGTTCACGCGGGATCAGTTTTACAGTGGCGGCCTCACCTGGCGGCCGTTGCCGCCGCTGACCGTTCACGCCCGGTACGGTTTTCTGGATCGCCAGGCCGGACGCCGCCCGCACACCGTCGTGAGCCACCCGCTTTACCAGGAGCGCGACCGCGAGGCCATCGAGCGCTTCGATCGCCTCGGTCTCCCGCGGCCCGCCAATTATCCGCAGCTCGAAAACGGCGCGGTGCGCACGGCGGCCGGTGTCCCGATCGTCACCGGCCGCACCGCCCCCGAGGGCGTCGACGCCTTCATCGCGCGCACCCTCGGCCCCAACGTGCCGGCGTACCCCGGCGTCTACTCGCGCGACTTCTTCCCGAACGACGCCTTTAACTACAACGGCGACGACGGCCGCGACAGTTATCAGAACAGAAACACCGCCTTCGAGGCGGAGTGGGTCGCTTCGCCGACCTTTGCCGTCCATGGTCTTTTCCAGCAGATCGACAGCCACCGCATGCGGCGCGAATTCAACGGCCTGCGCCCCGTGGCCGGCCAACGCCTCCGCAGCACCATCTCCGATTTCAAACCCGGTGGCGTCACGTTTTCCGCCAAACTCGAGGGCGTCTACAAGCTGAACCTTG
>JBIJCX010000360.1:0-8478 GCA_044344465.1 Opitutaceae bacterium | reverse complement strand
CGATTCAGTTGTTGCGGCTGGTCGCACCTGCCGAGGTGGCGCGCGACACCGAGGAGCGGCTGCGCGCCGGTGGTCTCGGCTACGGTGATCTCAAAAAAGCGTTGTTCGAACACTATTGGACCTATTTCAGCGCGGCCCGCACCCGGCGCATCGAGCTGGCGGCGAATCTCGATCACGTTGAAGGGTTGCTGCGCGATGGGGCGGCTCGCGCCCATGCGGTGGCGGGTGTGGTGTTGAAGCGCGCCCGCCGGGCGTGCGGCCTGGAATAGCGGCGCCGGGCCGGCGGGTGAATCGGCAAACGAAGCGGCGGATGAAGCCCACGCAGCTCACCGGTATTCTCGGCCGGCGCCGGCTGCAGTTTCGGGACAACCGCGAGCTGGAGCAATATTATGAGGACAAATACCGGCAGGGCGGGTACGAGGGCGGATGCATCCGCTTCGGGATCAATATCAGCGAACGTTATCATCGGGAGCGGCACCGGTCCGCGCTTACCTTCCTGAATCCGGCGCCGCATGAGACGATCCTGGACGCGGGTTGCGGTGACGGTCGGCTGGCGGCGCTCGTGGCGGGACGCTGCAGGGTTGTGCATGCGATCGACATTGCCGGCAATGCGCTGGACCCGCGGTTCGCGGCGTTGCCCAATCTTCACTTCGCGAAAATGAACGTCGAGAGCCTCACTTTCGCCGGCGCGTCTTTTGATCAGATCGTGGCGGTGGAAACCCTCGAGCACGTGCTCCAGCCGGACCGCGCCATCGCCGAGTTTCACCGCGTGCTGAAGCGGGGCGGCCGCCTGGTCCTCACTTACCCGACGATCAACCGGACGCGGGTGCAGCGACTGCAACGTTGGCTGCGACTGGGCCGGCCGATGGAGATATCGGAACATCTCACGGAGTGGAGCTATGACGAACTGGTCCGCCACTTTGCCGCCGCGGGCTTTGAATTTGTGGGGTCGGAAGGGCTGGTTTTCGATTTCGGGGTGCTGGGCGCGATCAAGTCACTTTCGAAGTCCCTGGCCATGGGCATGACCGCCCTCGCGCTCCGGATTCGCTCGTTTCCCCGCAACTCGACCTTCGTCTCGTTGGTGTTTCGCCGACCGTGAGTCACAGTGACTCAAAGCACCAGCACGGGCGGCGGCTCCAGGAGTGCGATTTGGGCCATGATGCGCGCGCTCGCGACCTGGTAGCGCTCCTTGCCGGCTGACGGGTCGTCGTAGACGGACGGCGGGATCGGCCGGCCAAACACAATGTTCAAGGGGGTGCCGAGCCGGGGCAGTTTCGCGTTGCGGCCGAGGGCGTCGAAAGAGCCGAAAATCCGGGCCGGCACCACCGGCACCTGCGTCTTGCACACGATGAAGCCGATGCCCGGCTTGGGCGCCTGCAAGTGGCCATCGGGCGAGCGCGTTCCCTCCGGAAAAAGAATCAGCACTTTGCCGCTCGCGAGGGCGCGGAGCACGCGTTTGAGCGCTCCGACGTCCTGCCCGCCGTCGCGGTCCACGGGAATGGTGCCGACGGCATCAAGCCACCACGTGGCAAAGGCGCCGTGCCAGAGTGTCTTGCGGGCAAAGAAACACATTTGCCGGGGCACCTGCGAACCGATCACCGGCGGGTCAAGGTGGCTCGCATGGTTTGCCGCGATAAGAAACGCGCCATTCCGCGGCAGATTCTCCAGGCCTGCGACTTCGCCCCGGAAAAACATGTCGAACAGCACGCCAAACATGTAGTGGAACATCCCGTACACGGGCTGCATCTGCGCTCGTCCGGGCGTCGCGCTCATGCTGGGGCCAGCCGCTCCGCGATTGCGGCGGCCATTTTTTCCACCACCTGCGGCAGGGTGAGCAGGGTGGTGTCGATCGCGGTGGCGCCGGCCGGGCAGGCGAGGGGTGCCGTCTTGCGCGAGGAATCGATCCGGTCCCGTTCGGCGATTGAGTCGTGATGCCCTTCGTTGGCGCGGCGGCGCACGCGCTCGGCCGGGTCGGCGAAGAGAAAAAACCGGAAATCGGCGTCGGGAAAAATCACGGAACCGATATCCCGGCCCTCCATCACGAGCCCGCGAAAGCCATGGGTCTGGGCAACCGCCGCCTGGCCCCGCTGATAGGCGAGCAGGGCGTTCCGGACCTCGGGAATCGCGGCGAAATGGGACACGTGGTCATTCACGTGGCGGGTCCGGATTTCCGCCTCGGGCACGACCCGCCCGCTGATCGCCATCTGGGCCGAGCGGCCGTGCAGCCGGGTCTCGAAGGTCATGGCTCCGACGGCGGCTTTGACCGCGGCGACATCGCCGGCCGCCACCCCGCGCCGCAGGAACTCCGCCGTGACGGCGCGATAGAACGATCCCGTATCGACGTGCAGCAGATTGAAGCGCGCACTCAGGGTCCGCGACGACGAGGACTTGCCGGACGCCGCCCCGCCGTCGATGGCGACAATGACAAAGCGCGCAATCATGCCGCGAGTGACTTTTGCCGGACGGACTCCAGCAACTCAAAAAAGTTGGGAAATGTTTTGGCGCAACAGGCCGGGTTCCGGATCGTGAGCCAGGGACTTCCATCGCGGTGCAGATTGTGGCAACCGAGGAGGCCAAAACTCATCGCGAACCGGTGGTCGCCGTAGGTCTCGATGGTTTCACCAGGGCGAAGTGGCTGCGGGTAGATCTCGAGCGCGTCCTCGGTTTCGATCACCCGTTGGCCGAGTCGCCGCAGTTCGTTGGCCATCCCGGCAACGCGATCGGTTTCCTGTTTCCGGGTGTGGGCGATGCCGCGGATCCGCGTCGGGCCTTCGAGCAGCGGAGCGAGCGCGGCGAGCGTGAGAAACGTATCGGAGAAGGAACTGAAATCCTCGTCGATGCCGCGCCCTCGGGCCGGGGAAACCCCGATGCCGCCTCCGCCGGCTGCCACGCCTGCGCCAACGCGCCCCAGCACGTCAAGGAACCGGGTGTCACCCTGCAGGCCTCCGGACGGCGCGGACAGGTCCGGGATGAAAATCGAGCCGCCCACAACGAGGGGCAGGGCGGCAAAGTAGCTCGCGGCGGTCGCATCCGGTTCGATGGCATACGTGCCGGGCGGATGGTACTCGCCGCGGGGTATGACGATCCGGTTGGTACCCCGGGGGAGTTCGGCCGTGAAACCAAACTGGCGCATCTGGCTCATGGTCATGTCGACGAAAGGCCATCGCACACCGCTGGTGAGGTGCACCTCGATCGGACCTTGGGCGCGCGGCGCCACCATGAGGAGCGCGGACAGGAGCTGGCTGCTTTCGCGGGCATCGAGGCTGGCCCGTCCGCCGCTCAACCCACGGGCGTGAATTTCCAACGGGAAAAACCCATCTTCTCCGGCGCAACGGATATCGGCGCCAACCTGTCGCAAGGCATCGATGAGGCCGCGCATGGGCCGCTGGCGCATCTGCGGCACGCCGTCGATGCGGTAAACGCCGCGCGGCGCGGCGGCGCAAAGCGCGGTGAGAAATCGTGCCGCCGTGCCGGCCAGCCCGACAAAAAGATCGACGGGGGCTTCGCCGCTGAAAGCGGAACGTTGGCCCGACACCCTCAGTGTCTTCGCCGGTTCGTCTGCTTCCACGCTAAACCCCAGCCGGCGCAAGGCCTCGGCCATGAGGTGGGTGTCCTCGCTGAACAGCGCCCCGGAAAGCAGGACTGGTTCCTCGCCGAGGGCGGCCAGGAGCAGCGCCCGATTCGTGAGGCTCTTGGAGCCGGGCAGCATGACTGTGCCCCGCGCCGGGTGGGTGAAGGGTCGAATCGGCAGTAGGTCGGGCAGCGCCATGGAGTGATCAGAGTCAGCGAACGTTGGCCGCGCGCCAAGGTGTTTTTCCAAGGCGAACGGCCGCGCTCACGTTCAGTTCACGCGGAGCGAAAATACCCGGTCACGCCCGCGGGCGAAACAGATCCCGATAGGCCTTCCCGCGTTCGAGTCGGGCGGCGACTTCGACGTAGTCACGATTGGTGAGGGCGACCTTGAAGGCGTGGAGTTCATCTTCGAACTGACTCAGCGCGCGGAGTACCTCATCGCGGTTTTGCTCGAGAATGCTGCGCCACAATTGGGCGTCGCTGCCGGCGATTCGCGTCGTGTCGCGCAGACCGCCCCCGGCGTGATTCCGCCAGCCGGGATTTTTTCGGGCCAGCATGGCGCAGAGGTTTGACGCAATGACCTGCGGCAGGTGGCTGATGTGGGCGACGATTTCGTCGTGTTGGTCGGGATCGACCGTGACGACCTCAGCCCCGAGGTCGTGCCAGAGGCCGACGACGGTTGCGACCGCCTGGGGATCGGTCTGCGGCAGCGGCGTGACGAAACAGGTGCGGTGCAGGAACAAATCCGCCGTGCCGTGCTCCCAGCCGGTCTTTTCTGAACCAGCCATGGGATGCGCGCCGACAAAATGGGCGCGGGGTGCGAGCGCCAAACTGCCGAGCCGTGAGATTTCACCTTTGACGCTCCCCACGTCAGTGACGACGGCTCCCGGCGCGAGCGCCGGTGCGATTTGCTGCACCAGGGGCACGATCCGATCGACCGGCGCGGCTATGACCACAAGGCTCGCGTCACGCACCGCCGCCTCTGGGGTGTCGGCGACCGCGTCGCACCAAGGTTGTTCGGCCAGTTTTAACCGCGCTTCCGGCCGTCGCGCCCAGAGGACGATTCGCTGGGCGGCACCGCGTGAGCGGGCGGCGCGAGCGACCGAGCCGCCGAGGAGGCCCGGGGCCAGAATCGTGAGTTGGGCGGGCGTGGACATGGCTTGGAAACACGCAAAAACACCGCGCGGTGTCGAGCGGGGACCGCGGGGCGCCGGTTCATCCTGCCGGGGCAATATTCCGGCTAACCCGGAAATTTCACACTCCCAATCAGCCGACGATGCAGGCTGTCCGGCGGATCGGCGGCACTCTTGCCGCCGTCTGGGAGCAAACGGCGACAGGAGTGTCGCCGCTCCGTGAAATATGCCGGCTAACCGCCGCCCATTTTCACGATGTGTTCGAACTCGGCCTGGGTGACGGGTTGGACGGAGAGGCGCGAGATGCGCAGCAGGGTCATTTTTGCGAGCGCCGGCTCGACCTTGATTTGCGCCAGGGTGACGGGCCGGGCGAGGGGGCGGCCTGCCTTCAACTCGACGGCCACCCAGCCGGGTTCGTCGGCGGTGGCATCGGGGAACGCGGTGCGGCTCACCTCGGCCACGCCTACGACCGCCTTTGTCGTGACGCTTTCATAGACCAGTACGCAATCGCGGCGTCGCATGCTGTTGAGATGAATGCGGGCCGCGTAGTTCCGCACGCCCGTCCAAGCCGTGCGGCGATCCCGCACGAAGTCGGTCCACGCGTAGGTGTCCGGTTCGGTCTTCACGAGCCAATATTGCGTTGTCATGCGGTGACCGGTTTGGTCGTCTCGACGGAAATGGAACCGACCGAGGCTGAAAAGCGAAAAGCCCGCAATGTGCAGCGATTGCTTTATCTCCTCGTGGCGGTAATGATTGGCGCTCCTGTGCTCATCTACTTTCTGCGGGGTCCGAAATGAGCATCGGCCAACTCAATATTCATGGATAAAACCCTTTTGTCGATCCGGCTGGTGTTTGTGGCCCTCTGTGCCGCCTCCGGCTGGCTTGTCTGCTTCTCGATCCAGGAGTGGGATCGTTACCATGGGGTGGCGCTCGCGATCGGATTGTGCATCGGGCTTTTGGTCGTGTTGGTCGATGTGATGCTAAAGGGCTTTTCCCTGCGCGGCTTGTCGGCTTTGACGTTCGGCATCGCCGTGGGATTGCTGATCGCCTTTCTCGTCGGGGTTTCGCCGCTGTTCGAACAGGGCGACCCAACCCGGATCTACCTGGTGCGGCTGGCGCTCTTCATCATTTGCCCCTACCTCGCGACTGTAATCGCGATGCGCGGCAAGGATGAGTTCAATCTCATCATTCCCTATGTGCGGTTCGTGCCTCACGAGGTGGACGTGCCGCTGGTGGTGGTGGACACGAGTGTGCTGATCGATGGCCGGATTGCCCGGGTCTGCGAGTCCGGCTTCCTCACGTCGGCGCTGGTAATTCCGCGCTTTGTGCTCAATGAGCTGCGGGCGGTGGCTGACTCGACGGATCCGCACAAACAGGCCCGTGGACGGCGCGGACTGGAGGTTTTGAATGAGCTGCGGAAGATCAAGAACCTCGATATCCGCATCACGGAAAGCGAAGTGACGAAGCGCGAGGATGTTGATGCGAAGCTCGTTTTTCTGGCGCAGTCCATGCGGGCGAAATTACTGACGACCGATTACAATCTCGCGAAGATGGCGGAGTTTCATGGCGTGCCCTGGCTGAACCTGAACTCGCTCGCCAAGTCATTGCGGCCCGAGATTATGATTGGAGAGCGGATCGACGTCGAGTTGGTCAAACCGGGGAAAGAGGAAGGTCAGGCGGTGGGCTTCATTGAGGACGGTTCGATGGTCGTGGTGAACGGGGGACGGGGCATGATTGGACGCCACGTGCAGGCGGAGATCATCAGCGTGCTGCCGACGGCGGGAGGAAAAATGATCTTCGCACGCCACGTAGCCGACGTCGAGTAGCGCACAGGCCGGGTTCACCTGGTAAAATGCCCCGGGGGTGAGAACGACCTTCGGGCGCCGATTCGGTGGCGAAAAATTGATGTTTACTTGCGGGCGTTGATTTCCCAATACCTCACCCCCCTTGGGGGCCTGTAGCTCAGTTGATAGAGCGCTTCGTTCGCAACGAAGAGGTCGTCGGTTTGATCCCGATCAGGTCCACCAACTTTCGGTTCGCAGTAACGGCGCGTTGACCGCGGACTCGAAAACCGTCTTGCAGGGTGAAAATCGAGGGATTTCACGGCCCGCAACCAGCCCGCTTTCGCGCCAACAGACCGTGTTGGTCGCAGGTGCATGAACTCGTGCCCGCGGATAAGTTCCACCGGGTCTTGTGAACGGACTGCCGGAGGATATTGCCGAGTAGATCGGATCGTGTTCGACTCAACGCCCGCGGTGAAGACTCAACTCATGCCCTCCGGCGCGCTGCGCCTCATGTTGCTGGCAGCGCTGGTCTTCGTGGCGTCCGTCCCGACCGGGAGCGCGGCGCCGCCGGAGTTTCCGTCGGTCATGGCGTGGACCGGGCGCACCGTGGTGGCGACCCCGGCAGGGGCCTGGCAGCGTTTCGAGGTGATCAAGCCGGGCGGAACCAACGTCCTCGCGTATCGGGAGTCCGATGACGGTGGCGCCACCTGGACCGGTTCGCATCGGTGCTGTGATTTGCCCGCGGGGAGCTGGGGTGGCGGCGCGGCACTGATCGATCGGCGCAACGAATTGCAGCTTTTCTTCATCCGGCCGCGGGACGGCGCTGGTGGGAAAAAGCCGGCGGTCGACCGCTTCCTCGATCTGTGGCACCTGCACTCCACAGACGGTCGCACGCGCTGGTCGCAGCCCCGGCGCATCCATGCCGGCTACATCGGCGCAATCTCCAGTGCGATTCAGCTGAAAAGCGGACGCATCGTGATGCCGTTTGGCGATTGGGTGGCCGGCCGCGAACGCCAGGCGCCGACGGGGGCAATCGAGACCACCGTCCGGTATTCGGATGACGACGGGGAGACGTTCCGACTGTCGCCCTCGCGCCTCGTGGCCCCGGTCACCGATGACTACAACGGCGACAAGGTTGGCGCATGCGAGCCGGCGGTCGTTCAACTGGAGGACGGGCGCGTGCTCATGTTCATGCGCACCCAAGCGGGATGGCTGTATCAGTCGATCTCTGACGACGGTATCCACTGGCCGTCCGCGACCCCGAGCGACCTGCATGCCTCGACCGGTCCGCCGGCGCTGATGAAACTGCGCGACGGCCGGATTTTCCTCGCCTGGAACAATTGTGCCATGCCGCCCAAGGTGGGCGGTCAGGGTGTGTACGGCGGTCGCGATGCGTTGCACGCCGCCCTGGCGGATCCGAAGGTCACGCGCTGGATCGGAGCCCGGGAAATTTACCGCGACCCCACCCGCAATCTCGAGCCGCCGAAGCGTGGCGACCGTGGCACCGCTTATCCGGAACTGCTGCCCCGGCCGGATGGCCGGGTCGCGGTGATCGCCGGGCAGGGCGGGCGTCGGGCGCTGCTGCTTGTGGATCCGGTCTGGCTGGAGGAGAGGGCGGCACAGGAGGATTTTTCCCGCGGTCTCGATGGCTGGAGTGTCTACAAACCCTTCGGGCCAGCGATCGGTTGGTGGAGAAATCGGACCCAGGGGGCGAAACTCGTCGATCATCCGGACCAGCGCGGGCGCCGGGCATTGCATCTGGGCCGGGCGGATGAGAAGGAGCCGGATGGAGCGACCTGGAACTTCCCGTGCGGGGAGAAGGGCGTGCTTGCGATGCGTGTCCGCCTGAATACCGGGTGCGCCGGGGCAAGCATCGCGCTGACCGACTGCTTCTTCGATCCCACCGATGGCGCTGGTGAAACCCGGGCGATGTTTTTGCTGCCACTCGGGCTTGCCGTCAAGGCGGGCGGCGTGACCTTGCCGTCGGA
>JBIJCX010000131.1:0-21172 GCA_044344465.1 Opitutaceae bacterium | reverse complement strand
TTTTCCTCCGAGGCATAGAAATGGTAGGCCTTGCCATCGTCATCGACGAACAACGTCATGTCGCGCGCCATCTGCCCTCCGGGTAAATCGCGCTCGAATGCGCCCCGCGCTCCCGCGGCCAGGTCAGACTCCGTGGCGTTGATCGGCCGCTTTCCGGCGTTGGGCCGAACGCTGCCTACATAGGTGAAGGGACCGGTTGGCGAGTCGCTCACGGCCACGCCGGAGCGCGCCGCGGAGTAGTCGGGCGTGTCCTGATGAAACCACATCACGAACTTCTTCGTGCGCGCGCTGTAGAGCACCTTGGGCCGTTCGATCACGTTCTCGCAAGCCAGGTCATGGTCTGGATTTTCCGCCACGGACGGCAGCACCACGCCTTCAAATTTCCAGGCGTGGAGATCGGCCGACGAATAGCACGAAACCCCGCCCGCCAGCACGCGGGTCCCACCCCAGGCTTGGTTTACCTTGGGCAGATACGTGCGCCCCTGTTTTAGTTCACCATACCAGTAATAGATTCCGCGCTGATAGAGCAGTCCTCCGCCATGCGCGTTGATCGGCCGGCCTTCGGTATCGAGCCAGACCGCGCCCGGTTCCATGACCGGCGAAGTCGACGACGACGCCCACGCACTGGAACCGGCCGCCATCAAGGAGCATAGGAGGGCAATCTTCATGGTCCCTGGGTGCCGTGGGTTGGGATTAGAACGCGAACGAGTTCGTGACGCTCCAAGTGCGTTCGGGCGGGATGCGGAAGGTGCCCCAGCTGCCGTCGGCATTGGCCTTGATGGGAATGAGTTCGTCCTGGGCGTTCAGGTTGCGCAAGCTGAGGCCCAAGGTCCACGTGATCGGACCGGCACTCGTCTTGAGTTCGCGGGTGTAGCCGGCACTGAGATCAATGGCGAGTTCCCGCGGGCCCCAGTAGGGACGCGTGACATCGGAGACCGAGACGCCGCCCTGGGTGACCAAGGGATAACCAATACCGATTCTGTCCTGCCAGCGACCGGCACCGCCAATGTTCACGCCTTTGAGGACACCCCGGCGGAAATCGTAACGCGTGACGAGATTCACGCGCCATTTGCGGATTTCAGACGCCGGTATGCCGGACAACGCGGCGGTGGTGCGGATCGCGGGGAAGTTTTCGAGCAAAAATCTTTCATAGAATGTTTGGGTGTTGGCACCGGCAGGATCGAAAGCACCGGGGAGGAGCTTCCCGTCATACATCGTATCGAGATTCTTCTTCCAGGCGGCGGCGAAGGCCATTTCCGCGGCCGCCACATTAGCCTTCATGGCTTCGTTTTTGGCGACGCTGAGCGAGATGCGCCAGCTACTGGTCGGATTGAGGATGGCCTCGTATTCCATGCCCTTGGACTCGGTGTCGCTGGTTGAAGTGAGCCCGACGATGGTGTCAGGAGTCCATTGCAGCGTGGACCCGCTGCCCGTGAAGCGCGGATTGAAGTTCTTGTCGGCGCCGATGTTGGCCAGCAGGCGGGCCGGGATGGTGTTATAGAGGGCAAGCGCGACGTCGCTGAAGGAGTTCCAACCGGGGTAATTGTAGTTGGCATTCGCGGGCAACAGGCCGGCATCACGGGCAGCGAACAAACGCCCGAATTGCCCACTGATGGCGTTGTAGGGATTGCCGACGCTCACCGAGTCGTTCGTGATGTCGGTTTGATAGCGGAGCACCCGGAGGAAGAGTTTGCCGCGGAAGGCTGAAAACGAAATCCCCTCTTCCTGGGTTTTTGAGGTGGGCGAGCTCAGCTCTTCGTTCCAAATGTTACGGCGCTGGCCGACGGGATTGAAGTTGCCGGATTGGTTCCAAAAGATGCGAACCTGAGTGGCACCCGGCAAATCATAGGGCACCCGACCGACCACACTCTTGGTCCAACTGCGTTCGCCCTGGTTGACGGCGGGGCTAAACGTGACTTTGGACGCATCGACGTTGCCGTCTGGGAGTACGGGCGGCGCGATGGAAGTGAAAGCCTGATCGGAATCTTCCCGCCATCCGACCAGGGTGGTAAGGTGGTCTTTGAGGAAGTTGCTCTGGAGCGCGACGGAGGAGGATTTCACCTTTTCCCGCTGATTGACCAACCGCTGGAGGATTTGCAGCGGCTTCGACGTCCCCGTGACGAAGGACCTGGTCACCGGATTGTACACTTGCAGCGTATAGGTTTGACCGGGTTGCGGACGCGAGGCGGTGATGGGCTGCAAGCGGACGTCTTCGAGTCTGTTTACATTAACAAGGGAAGGGCCGAGGTAGAACCAACCGTTGACTTGCGTGCCGAAAGTTCCGGGCAGGGTTCCGGCCAAGGAACTCTGGGGATTGATCTGACCGTTCGGATCCCAGGTGCTCGCATACTGGCGAGTGAAGCGTTTGATCTCCGTGTTGAAGAGGAGGCCCGTGAACGTATGTTTGCCCAGCATCCGGGCCCATTTGGACGAACTCTGGGTGAAATCCTGTTTGTAAAACGCGGTCACCTGGGCCGACTCGCGCGTGACGCGATTCGAGGTGAGGCGAAATACTTCGGTCGTGGAGATGAAGGGACGGCCGAAGTTCGGATTCAGGATCGGCTGGCCGGCGCTCGTCTTGACGCTCAAGTAGTAATTCACATCCACCAGGATTCCCTCGTCGTTGCCGCCGGTGGGGATGGAGAAATCACGCTCGCTGGTGAAGCCCTGATAATTGTAGGCCACTTCGGCACCGGCTTTGCCGCCAAGGAAAAGCTGTTCGTAACGGAAGTCTGACGCCTTGAATTGTTGCGCCCGCGTGTCGAACGCGCCGGTCATCAGATCGTCGTAGAAATTGAAGATATTCGCGTCCTGCAGGCGCGTGCGGACAAAGCCCGTGACGAGGCGCCAGGGATCGCCGGAGGAGCGCACCGCGCCGCCGGTGCCGCCGGGCAGCGTGGCCGGGATGCTGCCTTGGAAGCCCTGCACGCCGGCTAGAGCGGGATCCGTCAAGCCGACTCCGGCGGTGTTCGAAGCCGGATTCGCATAGATGAGTGCAAATTGAGTGTAGAGCGGGAAACCCTGAATCACCGATGAGGTGCCGGGCACGATTCCCACCCCACTGGAGTTGCGCAGCGCGGACAGGGTGGCGGCGTTGGCGATGGTGGGCGCCGTGGTCAAGGGCGCGCCATAGCCCCACCACTGATACTTGGCGTTCTCGGGTGAACTTACCCCAGCACGAGTCGTGGGATTGAACCAATTGGCGAGCGTGAATGTCGGGGTGAGCGGGTCCGTCGGGACGCCAGCGATCTTTCCCGTTTCGAAGTTGGCGCGGAAGGTGCCGCGTCCGAAGAACGAGTCGCGATCGGGCTCGAAGATACGGTATTGGAGCGCCGCGTAGATACGACGGTCCTGGTTTTCGGCCGGCTTTTGGCGGAACCACTGCTCATCATTGAGCAGGTCAAAACGGACGGCCAGACGCTTGGGGATGATCACGGTGTTGATATGCAGCTGCTCTCGGTGCGAATTGTAGGAACTGAACCGGGAGGTGAAGCGATAGCTGTCCTTGAACGCGGCTTTGCGCATCGCCGAATCAATGACGCCGCCGGCATTGCCGATGCCGGCCAGAACGGCGTTCGGACCTCGGCTGATCGTGAGATTGTCGACATTGAAGGTGTCTGTCGGCAGGTCGGAAGGGAAATAGTCGCGGGTCCGCGTGGCCGACGCGAGGGCGCGCACCCGATTGACGGCAGCCGGGTCTTCCCGGACGGCCGCAGAGCTTTCGCCGGTAACGCCGGAGAAATTCGTGCCGCCGCCTTCCGTGGAAGTGGTGTAGGCGAGAATACCCTCCAGTCGGGTGACGACGATGTCGTCCAAGAACTCCTTCGTGTAAACCGAGACCGCGGCACCGATATCCTTGAGATCGGTGCTGAGGCGGGTGCCGGCGAGTGTGCTCGCGGCTTGGTAGCCCACATTCTGCGAAGCGCTCACCAAGAACGGGCTCAGCTCGATGACTTCGCTGTCCTTGGCGGGCACCTTCACTGGTGCCGTGACGGTTTGTGCCGTCGCCTGCAGGCTGCAAAGCAGGCCGAGGCCGGCTAGCGCCAGGTGGAAGCACCGGAGTGAACGGGTGAAAGGCTGCGCAGCCAAGGGCTGAACACTTGGGTCGCGTTTGATGACGAGGGGGGATTTCATGACTGAACGGGGAAACCGGATTTTCAGGGGGGCGGCCGGGAGGAGTTTATCAGAATTGCCGCGGAAGCCCGAAAAAGTGCGTAGCGCTGCGCGTCAAATCCTACCTTGTCTGCAGCCGGGTTTAAATCCCCCATTCGGGGGAATTTACTGAAAGGGGGAAAGCAAGGGTCAGATTCCTCGCTGTTTTCAGTGGGTAACTGCCGGTGACAGAGAGCCCCGAAGGGGCGAAAAGTTGAAAGCCCAGGGCAACGCCCTGGGAAAGTTCACGGAAAAGTCCAAGCCCTGCAGGGGCGGCACCTCCCACTGGTATCGCCCCTTCAGGGCGAAGAAATCCCCTCAATCCGATTCCCAGGGCGTTGCCCTGGGCTTTCGAAAATCGCCCCTTCGGGGCTTCGGACCGCGGAGCCATCGACCCACTGAAAACAGCGAGGAATCACGATTCACGACCTGACCCCGTTGGCCGCTATTCGAGATGCACGATGCCGTGGCGCACCGCGCTGATCGCGGCGTCCGTGCGGTCGCGCACGTTGAGCTTCGCAAACAAGGTCTTCAGGTGCGACTTGACCGTCTCATCGGAAATATGGAGCTGCGTGCCGATTTCCTTGTTGCTGCGCCCCCGCGCCAGCAGCTCCAGCACCTCCCGCTCCCGCGCCGTGAGATCCTGGCGCTGAGCGCGCACAGCGAGGCGCTCCGCGATCCGCGGCGGGATCTCCGTGCCACCGCGATGCACCGAGCGAATCGTCCCCGCAATTTCCTCGGTCGACATGTCTTTCAACAAATACGACCTCGCGCCGGACTGCATGGCGCGGAACACATCTTCATCTGCGTCGTACGTCGTCAGCACGATCACGCGAATTTCCGGATCGCGCGCGCGCAGGCCGATGATGGTTTCAACGCCCCCGATGCCCGGCAGGCGCAAATCCATCAAGATGACCGCGGCGAAGCCCGGCTGGTAGGCCGCCAGCGCCTCCTCTCCGGAGGAAAACTGCGCGGTCACCGTCATGTCCGGCTGGCTTTCAATCAATGCCGCGAGGCCCATGCGAAAGGTCGGATGGTCTTCGACAATCAACACCGTGATGGCCGTGGGCGGCTTGTTTTTCATGGGGCGCAAGGGACCGGCCGAAGGCTATGAATCCAACACGTTGACCGCAACCTCGACGCACGTGCCGCTCTTCTCCCCGCGCCGAATACTCAGCTCGCCGTGCATCTGCTCGACCCGCTCCTTCATGCCCCGCAATCCGAAGTGACCGTCGGCACGTTCCGCGGCGGAATCGAAGCCCCGGCCATCATCGCGGACGACCAGCCGGACGCGCGAGGCCTCGAAGCTAACCTCCAGTTCAATCACGCGGGCTTGGGCATGCTTCAACGCGTTGGAGACCGCCTCCTGCCCGATGCGCAGGAGATTGTTTTCGATCATCGGCGCGAGGCGGCGCGCCTTGCCGCGAGCCTGCGTGCGAATCGTGCAGCCCAGGCCGGCGCTCATCTGTTCGGCGACCGAGCGCAACGCGCCCAGCAAATCGGTCTTCTCCAAAATGTGCGAACGCATGTCCCAGATCGATTCTCTCGCCTCGGCCAGGCACCCGCGGACGATCCCGTGGGCGGTGGCCAGATACGGCATCACGTCCTCCACGGTTCCGGCCTTGGCCGAGTTCTTGGCCAATTCCATCTGCATCGATACCGCATTCAGGTCCTGCGCGATCGTGTCGTGGAGTTCGCGGGCCAGCCGGTTGCGCTCCGCCAGCATCGCGGAAAACTCCACCTCCGCCAGTTTGCGCGCCTCCTCCCGCTGCGCGATCTGTCGCCGGGCCAAAGCTGCCACCACCACCAACGCCACCAGGATCGCCGTTGCGACCACCACCGCGATCAACAGCGCCCGCGGCGTGGTCAGCCAGGGGGCCGCGCGGACTACCGTGAGATCATTCTGACTGCGCAACAACAACTGCATCTGGTCCGCCACCAAAAGACCGGACGGCCGCGAAAAATCAGCCAGCCCGGAGACGCAGATTCCCGTGGCCCGAATCCAGCTGCCCGGCTCCCACCGCGAGTCTCTCGTGGCCATGGTCCCGCGCGGCAGCAGCGCACTCACACTCGTGTCGTTCCACCACAGTCCCAGCAGCACCCCGTCCGCGGTCGGCCGCACTTCGTCGAGCCTCGCCTCGATTTGCACGAGATTGGAATCCTGGCGGGAGATCTCCTCCGCCACGCGCAAGCTGAATGGGACCGGGGCGGCACCCGGGGCGACCTTGCGGTAGATGGCGTCACTCAGGGTGGGTGCATAGCCACCGTGATTGGCGAAGCCCACGACCTCGACCACATCACCCGGCACCAGTGCACCCTCTTGATTCGTTGCCACGCGTAAACCGCGATTCCCCTCCTGCAGCCACAGGGTCCGACCCAGCTGATGCGCCGTCACGACCCCGCGCACGCGAATGCGGTGGCCGCTGAAACCGCTGGGCGTGAAGCGCAGGATGTGATCGATGCGCTGCAGCGGCAGCGCAAAAGGATCGGGCGGAGGCGGCGTGACCATCGTGATCATGTCCCGGCGGGCGACCTGGACATTCGCCCGCACGAACTGCCGGTTGGCGTTGTGCGCGTTGAAGACGACTCCGCGCAGCCTTACCTTCGCATCGATCAATTGCTCCGGCGACGTGCGATCCCGCATCTGCACGCTCATCCGATCGTCCCCCTGCGTGATCGTGATCATCCAGCTTTCCGGCCCGCCGCGTTCTGGTGGGGCGCGGTGCGCCGGCTCCGCCACCCCGGCCGGCGGCAGCGAAACTGGATCCAGCGGCGACGGTCGGCACGAGCGCACGATGGCCTCGAGTTCCACCCAGGCGGCATCAAAGCCGCCGGCATTCAGCTCGGCGATGGTGGTGGGTCGCGGCGGCGGCAACGCGCCCTCCCCTACCCAGGTCATTCGCCGGGCGCGCACCATCGGCGCAAAATCGCCCGCACCCGTCACCCCGGAAACCTCCAGGCGATCGCCGGGCCGGCGGTCGTTTCCGACCGCGTGGTCCAATTCCACATAAATCCCCTCGGTCTCGTCGCGCAGCACGAGGGCATCCGGCTGGCGGGTGACCAGCAACAGGGTCCCGCTCAGCTGCACCGGGCGCTCTTTCGCCGCTTCTTCCGGCGGGAGCATCCGAACCGCGGCCGCGGTCGTCAACGGCGGCGGTGCATTTTCCGGTCGCGCCGCAATCGCGGCCATCAGAAACAGCACCGGAAGCCAAAGATAATTAGCCGGCCACGGTGCAATCACGGGCGGGAATGTTTTCAGATTCTTCGGCATGGCGATCCAAAACTCACCTCAACAAGGCAGGGAGGGTACTTCTCTTCGTCTGCGACGCGATTCCCCCATTCGGGGGATTGTGCGGCTCCCTGCCGCCGTGGTTTAATGCAGGGTACAGTCGGAAATCAAACCCCGCCTTTCCCTAACCCTGTTTGCTCCTATGGAATCCCTCGCGACACCGACTGCCCCGATGCTGTCAGCCGACCAAACGCACCCCGCCCGCCCGCACCTTTGGGTTCTCGCCTTCACCTTGCTCGCCCCTGCCGCCTGGGCCCAGCAGGTTGCGACCGATCCCAGGACCAATGCCAAACCCGCGGGCGAAGAGGTCGTCGAACTCTCGCCGTTCGTCGTGGCGGGCGATGCCGACCGGGGCTACGTCGCTTCGAATACGCTGGCCGGCAGCCGGCTCAATACCAGCCTCAAGGACGTCGCCAGCCCGCTGGAGGTTTTCACCAAGGATTTTCTCGATGACATCGCGGCGACCAGCGTGGCCGATGCCATGCGTTACCATTCCAATGCGCAGGAAGACCTCGGGGACGAGAACTCCGCCATGCAGCAGGACTACAAGGCGCAGGCGCAGATTCCGAACCGCTTCACCGTACGCGGTCAGGCGCAAACTCTGGCCCGCGACTTCTTCAACTTCAACCTCCCCCAGGATCTGTTCAGCACCGGCCGCGTCGACGCCTCCCGCGGTCCCAACGCGATCCTGTTCGGCATCGGCAACGCCGGGGGTGTCACCAACACCACGAGCAAGACCGCCAATTTCTGGAAGGACGCCACCGCGGTGAGTGCGCAGGCGGGCAGCTATCGCAGCACCCGCTACACCCTCGACCACAACAAGGTCGTGAACCAGCAGTTCGCCTTCCGGGTCAACCTGCTCCAGCAAGACAGCGAAAGTTGGCAAGCCTACGGCCGGGATGAGCGTTTCGGCGCCCAGCTCGCCACCACCTGGCGCCTCAGCAAGAACACCCGCCTGCGGACCGATGCGGAATACGGCACCCTCGGCGATTATGCGTCCCGCACTTACCCGGTGATCACCAACGCCGACAAGTGGAATACCGCCGGCCGGCCGACCTTCGACCCCAGCGTGGTCCGCACGACCGCCCAGATCAACGCCCTGCCCACCTCACTGCTGACCCGGAACCATCTCATCACCGGGCGGCCCGTGTCGAACCGCCTGCTGACCGCCACGTCCAACGACGCCGCCGACCGCTTCACCTGGATCGACAATGGGAGCGGCACGTTCTTCAGCAACGGCAACCGCTATGAGCTGACCGCCCTCGGCCAGCGGATGCTCAGCCAGGAGGAGATCTACGGCACGATGATCAACGGGCCGGGCGCGAAGCGCGACCTGGAGTACAAGACCTTCAGCACCTTCCTCGAGCACCAGTTCAGCCGGAGCTTCCAGGTCGAACTCGCCGCCAACTGGTGGAAGCACGACTGGTCGGCCATGTCCTATGGCAACGAAGCTTCGCTGCAGGGTGACGCGTCCACGCTCTTCTATCGCAGCGCGCCGGCCTCGGCCCTCGTGAGTGGCACCACGACCGTCAGTTCCCTCGCCAACCCTTACGCGGGAAGGTATTACTACGAGGACATTCCCCGCCCCGACGTCCGGACCAGCGAAAATATGGACCTGCGCCTGACCGCTTCCTACGAACTCGACACCCGTCGCTTCGGCCGGCACCGCTTTGCGACCATGCTGGCCCGCAGCACCAGTGAGCGCGACGTGACGATCAAGGAAGCCCGCATCCTCACCGACGGCCGCGGCAACCGTCTGACCAACCCGGACGAAGCCGCCTACGCCATTTACACCCGGCATTACGTGGGCAACGAGGCCGATCGCGGCGAATATCGCAATGCCGACCCCGGCACGATTCCCGCCCGCGTGACCGATCCCTTCACCGGCCGCGCCTTCGAGACCGGCTATGTCGCGCTTCCCGGTGTGACCAGCTCCTCGAAGAACCGGATCGATACCGCCCTGCTCTCGATGCAGAATTACTGGTTCAAGGATCGGCTCGTAACCACCCTCGGTTACCGTCGCGACCAGTCCCGGGTTCGCTCCTTCGGCACGGACGAGATCGATGCGAACGGCCTGCCGACGGGCAACACCTTCCGCGACCCCGGGACCTACGAACCCCGGGTCAACCCGGCTGACGTCGACCGCGACGTCCGCAAGACGTCGAACACCATGACGCTCGGCGCGGTTTACCACCTGACCGACACGCTGGCCCTGACCTACAACCGCTCCACCAACGCCGGTCCGCCGTTCGGTGGCTGGGGTGCCCCCAATGTCTCCGAACCCATCGATGTCGCCACCCAGCGCGGCACGAGGGACAATGAGCCCTATCCTCCGTCGGGCAAAGGCGAGGACTACGGCATCAAGCTGAGCCTGCTGCGCGGACGCCTCTCGATCAACGCCAACTACTTCACGACCGAGGGCACCGGCACCCTGACCTGGACGGACTCGGGTTTCGACAACCGTTTCGCCGAGATCATCTCGGCGTTGGCCGGCCAGCAGGTCTTCCGCAACACCGCCGAGCTCGCCACGATTCCCACCGGCCGCGTCGGCCTGCTCACCCTGGATGCGCAGGGCCGGATCGTCGAGTCGGGTGGCAACCCCACCTACCAGGTGATCTCCAACCTCATTCCCCTCGGCATGCCCCGGCCAAACTTCACGGCCAAGGATGACGATTACCGCTCCACCGGCTACGAGCTCAACGTGACCGCGAACGTCACCCGAAGCCTCAGCGTGCGGGCGGGGTATTCCTACACCAAGCGGGAAGTCTTTAACACGTGGCGCATGGCGCAGGATTTCTCCGCCAAGGTGCGCGAGTGGGTCAAGTCCAGCCGCGATTTCGACGCCTCCCTGCTCGCCCGCCTCCCCATTCGCCGGGTGGCGGCGCTCGGCAATTCCCACGCCGGGTCCAACTTCATCCGGGATTCGGCCGGACGCTATTATCTCACCGCCTTGGACGTGCTCGACTACGACATCGACCAAGGTCTGGAGATCGAGCAGGACAACGCCAAACAGGGCTTCGGCCAGCGCCATCACAAGGGAAACGTGTGGGCCTCTTACAAGTTCACCGAAGGAAAGCTCAACGGCCTGTCGGTGTTCGGTGGCGTGCGCTACCAGAGCGGGGCGGAAGTGGGTTACCGTCTCTATTTGGATGAGAACGGCGTCGCCCAACGCGATCGGTCCTCCGTCGCGACCAGCGACGCCCAGCTTTTCAACGACGCCGGTCTGGCCTACGTCACGAAGGCCGATTGGCTGAAGCGCGGCACCACGCTGCGGCTGCAATATAACGTCCGCAACGTCTTCGACCACCGCGACTATGATGTCGCACGCACGGCGACCGACACCTACGGCAACCTGCTCACGACCCGCTACTACGTGCCGGAGCCACGCAGCATGAGCGTCAGCGCGACCTTGAGCTTCTGAGACCAGCGGCAGGCGAAACGTTTCGGGATCATACAACGGCCGCAGCAGTGCAACCGGCGGCGATTCCGCGCCCAAGAGGTAACGGATCGCGGCCCCGCGGTTGTACCGCGTCCTACCGGGCCAGCGTCTCGAACTGGCTCCAGCGCGGCAGGCCGAAGCGCGGCGGCACGATCTCACCCCGGGCCTGCGCCGCGAGGTCACGGTACGAGCCGTAGAAATTACTGTTGGCATCGAGCCACAACGTGAGCCGGCGCAGATCCTCCGGCGGCAGGCGCACGTCGTGGTGCCCGCGCGCGAGCAACGCATAGAGCCGGCTCACCCGCGCCCCGTCCTGCCCCGGAATGCTGTACTGGCGCTCCTTCAGCGCGATGCCGTTGCCGCCGCTCATACCCCAGGCGAAACTCCGCAGGGAGTGAAACGCCTCGCTCCAGCCGTGCTTTCCGAAGCGGTCGCCGCGCAGTCCGGGCGCCTTCTCCGCCTTCTTCTCCTCGTGGCACGCCACGCAGTGCCGGTCGAGCACCGGCTGCACCAGCCGCGGAAACGTCAGCGGGTACGAGCCGTCCGCTTCGGGCCGCAACTCCGACGGCGGCCGGCTCAGCGCGAGTGGCACCCGGCCCGCCACGCTCCGCGCCGCCTGATCCTTGCTCTCGTGGCAGCCGTTGCAGGTGAGCGTCTCGCCGGGGTGTACATAGGTCAGCGACCGCATCGTGTGCACCGCCAGGCCGTCCTGGTCCAGCGCCTGGAAATAAATCGGCGCACCTGTCGGCACCCGGAAATGCGCGCTGCCGTCGGCCTCGACCGGCACGGTGCCGAGCACGCCTCGCGCGAGCGACTGGGCCGCGTGCCCGATGCTGGGCTCGTCTTGGATCGAGTTCTCCTTCGGGAAGACGTTGATCACCCGCAGGGCCGTGATGGTGGTCCCCGCGGGCCAGGGCTGGTCACTCTCATAGGCATTCATCACCAGCACCGTGCCGGTGGCGAGATCCGCGCCGGGCGGACGGTCGACCAGCGCCTGATGGGTCCGGACGGGGGCCGCACGGGGCCGCGGCCGCGGGCGGAGCGGGATCGGGTCGAGGCACGCGATGCGCTCGTCGCGGTAGAGCAGTTCGCGATTGCCGAAGCTGTCGAGCAGGTAGAGCCCGTAGTTGCGCCGTCCCGGGTCGTGGACCACGAGATGGAAGTCCTCGCTCAGCGGCCAAGGTGTGCCGTACACCTCGCAGTTGGGCGAGTGGCGGCCCTTCTCGTGCGGCACCCCGGGGGCCGCCTCGGACTCGGTGAACGGCACCTCGGGCGTGAGGCGCCGGAGCTGGCCGGACGCGCGGTCGTCCTGCTCGCGCAGGTCGATCAGCACCAGTGAGCCGTACGCCTCACCGTGATGCGCGCCCGTCACCGCGACGTACCGGTGAGAATTCGGAATGGCGCGAATCGACATCTCCATCCAAGGACGCGACTCGCGACGGTCGGGATAGTTGCCATGGAAACTGCGCGGGTCGCGGCCGTCGGGGTGGCAGATCCAGAGATGGTGCGCCACGTCGGAGTCGCGGTCCACGTAGTCCCACCGCGTGTACACGATCATCCCGTCGTGATCGATGCTGGGGTGCCACTCGTTGGTGTCGTGGAAACTGAGCGGGATGATGTCGTTCCCGTCGCGCTGCATGGCGTGGAGCGTATACGCCGGGTTGGGGCGAAAGCCGCAGCGCAACTGCCCTCCGATGCGCGTGGAAATGAAGGCGACGCGGCCGTTGGGCAGGAAGCAGGGGTCGAAGTCGTTCCAAGGGCCGTCGGTCAGCTGGGTGAGTCCCGTGCCGTCGGCGTTGAGCTGGAAGAGGTGGTAGCAGGTCTCCGGGCGGAAATGGTAGAAGGCGCGGTCGGGCAGGCGCGCGGCGTCGGCGGGCGTCCAGAGGTTGGTGTCGCAGGCCACGCCGGGCGGCAGCATGTGTTCCGCTTCGGAAAACGCGAAGAGCAGGGTGCGGCCGTCGTAGTCGAGCTCGAGCGAGATGAAACTCCCGGTGTCCTCGAGGCTTCGTCCGGCCAGGCGGCCGCCGGCGACGCGGGTGTCGGCCAACAGGCTGCGTACCACCGGGCGATCGCCGAAGGGCTGTTCGAGCACATAGACGCCGCCCGCCTTTTCCGCGACGAAGCCGTAGTACTGGTCCACCATGTGGCGGTCGCCGCGCACCTGCTTGTTGTGCTTCAGGAAGGCGAGGCGGTCGAAGTCGAGCAGGGGATTCTTGAACGCGATGCGCCGGCGCAACGCCGTGAGGCGGTCGAAGGTGGCGCGCGACCCGTCCCCGGGCAGGGCCGCCAGCTCTGCGGCCTCACGGGTAAGGTCGGGCGGGTGCGGGAGGGCCTGCAGGTGCGCGAGCAGCGCGCGGGTGCGCCGGCGCACGATGTCCGCGGGCGTGCGGTCCGACTCAAAGATGAGCGCCTCGCGGCGCCACGTCTCCTTCTCCAGGCGGGGCAGGTTCCAGGTCGGACGCGCGGCAATCTGCGCCGCGAGGTCGGCGTATTCGTCGTGGCTGGCGATGGCCGGGGCCGCGGGCGTGGCGGGCAGTTTCGGCACCGTCGCGGCCCGGCGATCGGTCGCCGCTGCGGCGCTCCCCGCGAGCAGTCCAGCGGCCAGCAGCGCGAGGGCGGTGCGGAGACCGCAGGGGCATGCCCGGAGGTGTATCGATAATGTCATGACCGCGGCGGCAGGATCAGGGCCGCTTTCCTTGATGAAGGGGAATTGGACTTAAGACGAACAAAACCGCTGAGACCGTAACGCCGTCCGCCCAGGTAACAGCCCGACCCCCTCGGGTCGCCCCGTCGGAATAGCCGCCAATCGCAATGCGGGTGGAGCCAACGGCCACCTCATCAGGTCGTGAGCGTTTCACATCCGACGTCACGCCCTAATCATGGAGAGAGCATAAAATCTGCTTTGGATCTTCGGTTAATAAGTTTAAGTTATTTCGATGCTGCTCACCGGTATATTCATGGTCTGCGCAGCCGTCACAGCCAATGTCGTGGCACAACCTCACATGAAGATAATTACGGCTCCCGGGCGGCACGCATTTTGGCTGTTCTCATTGGTTCGTGCTGGATTTGGCTCCGCTCTGCTGGGGAATGTGCTCTGGGCCGCGCCGCTCGCTGTCGACCTGACCTCGCGCGAACAATCGCGACAGTTCTTTCGGGCGGTCTATGGCGCGTCAGAGTCCGTGCCGATGGGGTTCACCGGCGATGTCGCCGCCAGCCAGGCGGGCGACACGTCCGCCGCGTTCAAGGAAGCCGTGCGGCTGAGAGTGAATTTTTTCCGGGCGTTCGCCGGAATCCCCGGGGAAGTCCAGTTCGCCGCGACCCTGAACGCGAAGTGCCAGCAAGCGGCGCTGATGGGATCGCTCAACAACGTCATCTCGCACTACCCGGCCACCTCGGCGCGCGGCTACACGGCGAATGGAGCGGAGGCCTGCGGAAAATCCAACCTGGCGTTGCTGGAAACCGGACCGTCTGCGATCACCGGATATTTGCGCGATGAGGGCGCGGGCAATCGCGACGTGGGCCACCGCCGCTGGCTGTTCTATCCGCAAACCAGGCAGATGGGCACGGGGGACGTACCCGCGTCGGCCAGCTACAACGCCACCAATGCGCTGTGGATTCTGGACGAGACGAATTACACCGCGGCGCGGCCGACGACGCGCGATCCATTCATCGCCTGGCCGCCGGCCGGCTACGTGCCCCATACACTGGTGTTTCCCCGGTGGTCGCTGTCGGTCGCAGGGGCGAATTTTTCGCAGGCCTTCGTGAATGTGAAGCGCGGTGGTTCCGCCGTGCCGGTGGCCGTGGGCGGGGTTAATAACGGCTACGGCGAGAACACCATCGTCTGGTCAATCGACAACCAGGACGCGAATGCCATCGCCACCCATGAACGGCCGGCCAGTGATGTCACCTATTCGGTCGAGGTGACCAATGTCCAGGTGGCCGGCTCGGCCCAATCGTATCGCTACACCGTCACCGTCTACGATCCCGACACGACGGGACCAGGCGGTTTGCCGCTGCGGTTGGCGGGGCCGGCCGTTCCGGTCGTCGGCCAGGCAAATACCTACAGCGTGACCGCGCCAAGTTATCTTGGCCGCCTCCAATGGCGCAGCCTGCGTTTTTCACCGGTCGCGCCACGCTTCGATGCCGAAGGCGGAGCGGGCCTGGGCGGGCTGATCGCCGACACCAACGTTTACGATCCGGTGGTGACCGACCTCCGCGGAGCGGGTGCCGCCAGTTTTCGCCTCATGCACCCGATACCCGTGAAGTTTGATCAGATCCTTGCCTTTCCGGATACCTACTATGCCGCCGATGCGTCCGCCACGCTCACGTTTTTGAGCCGCCTGGGTTACGCCACGCCGAGGCAGGTGGCCCGCGTGCAGGTGTCGACCGACGACGGAGTTTCCTGGAGCGACCTTTACCGGCAGGCGGGCGACAGTACCTCAGGCGAACAGGCCTTTCGCGCGCGGGTCGTCTCGTTGGCCGGCTATGAGAAGCGGGCTTTCCGGGTGCGTTTCAACTTCACCTACACGAATGGGGGCACCCGCTTTAGTCAGACAGATCCCGGAGTGGGCTGGTATTTGGACGATCTGGTTTTAACCGGCGTGAGCAAGGTCTCGCCTTCATCCATCACCGCCCTGTCGTCGGCCAACTTTTCGTTCACGCCAAGCGACGCCACGGAAGTGGGGCTGCAGGTTCGCGGTCTGATTGATGTCTACCCCTCGGAATGGAGCAGCGTGCTGACGGCGTTCGCGGGCGCCAGTTCGAGCGGCACAAGCGGTGGCAACACCGGCGGCAATACCAGCACGACGAATCCTGCGGTCACACCGCCCAGTCCGCCGACCGGCAACGCCCGCCTAGTGAACCTTTCGGTGCGCACGACGGCCGGGCGCGACTCCGCGGCGCTGGTCGTAGGGTTCAATCTGACGGGTTCTGCGTCCAAGCCCATGCTGATCCGCGGCATCGGACCGACGCTCGGCATGTTCGGCGTCGTGGGTGCGCTCGCCGATCCGGTCATGGTGTTGAAGAATTCGAGCGGCGGCACCGTGTTGGAAAACGACAATTGGGGCGGCGCGGCGGTCGTGGTCGCGGCCGCGGGCCGGCTCGGTGCATTTGCGTTGGACGCCAGCAGCCGCGACTCGGTCGCGTTGCCCGCGCTCACGCCGGGTGCCTACACCGCGACGGTGACGCCGGCCAATGCCGCCACGACCCCGGGCATCGCGCTGGTGGAACTTTACGACGCCGATCCGACTGCCGGCAGCCGCCTCACGAATGTCTCGACGCGCGCCTTGGTCGGCACGGGCAACGAAATCCTGGTGGTTGGTTTCGCGGTGAGCGGGTCGGGCACACGCAATCTGCTGATCCGCGCCATCGGGCCGACCCTGGCGGCCTTCGGGGTGACGGGGACGCTGGCCGACCCCAAGCTGGAAATTTATCAAAACGGTGCCCTGATCCGCGCGAGTGATAACTGGGATGCAGGCCTTGCGCCGTTGTTTGCAACCGTGGGGGCGTTTCCACTCACGACGAACAGTACCGACGCGGCGCTCGCGTTGGCGCTAAGCCCCGGCACCTATACCGCCCAAGTTAGCGGCGTCGGCAATACCGCCGGGGTCGCGCTGGTCGAAGTTTACGAACTGCCGTGATTTTCCAACCCCGATGACTTCGAAATCCATCCACTTCATGACCGGAATACTGACCCGTGCCCACCTGGGCCGGAGGCTGCGCCTCGCCGGAGCGGTGACCGCCGCGCTCGCCACCGCGGGGATTCTCGCGCAAAGCGTGACCATCCCCGGGCGCGAACCGGCCGCCTCCTTTGCGCCCTCGTTCGCGCCGATCGATGCCGCCCACCGCAACCTCGGCACCGCGCCCTACGACCACATTGACCGGGACGAAATCCGGATTTCCGGCTACTCGGAGACCGCGGGAGCGCTGGACGCGTTTTTCCCGACGATCAACCGGCCGCATTTTACCATTGAAGACGGCACGGCGCACCAAGAGCCCTTCACGATGCGGGGCCTTTCGCCGGATCACACGGTGGTGTTGATCAACGGTCACAAGCGGCACTCGACCGCGCTGCTCAATGTGAACGGCACCATCGGGCGGGGCTCCGTGAGCACCTCGCTGATGTCCGTTCCGATGGCGTCGATCGAGCATGTGGAGATGCTGCGCGCCGGTTCGGACACGCGCTTCGGCAGCGGCGCGATCGCCGGCGTCATCAATGTGAAACTCAGCGAAGAGATCGGCCGCAAGGTCTTGTTGCTTTGGGGCCGAACCGACGAAGAGGACGGCGCGGTGACGCAAGCGATGTTTAACGTCGGCACCATTCTGGGCCAGAATGGCGTGATCACGATCACGACCGGATGGCGCGATCGGGGCAGCACCGATCGAGCGACGCCGGATACGCGGCAGCAATACCTGGGCACGGCGACCGGCACGAACAATCTGGTGGCGATTTCCGGCGCCGTCGGCTCGGGCACCGGGCCGGCACCCGCGGGGGTCGCCTTCGATTCCCGAGAAGCCACCGCCGACCGCCACGCGCAGCGCTTCGGTGACGCCGCTTCACGCGAGCAAGTACTGGTCTTCAACAGCCGGCTGCCCGTCTCGCCTCAAAGCGAAGTGTACGCCTTCGGCGATTTCATGAACCGGCGCGGCGAAAGCGCCCTCTACTTCCGCCGGCCGGGCGATTCCCGGGTCGTGCGGGCGCTGTGGCCCGATGGCTTCCAGCCGCTCCTGGAAGCCAGAATCGCATCTTGGAATGTGGGCACGGGCTGGCGCGGCCGGGCCAACGGCTGGAGCTACGATGCCTCGATCGTCGGTGGCTCCGACACCGTCGCCTACGATGTGAACAACACCAACAATCCGACGCTGGGGACGAAAAGCCCGCGTTCGTTTTATGCCGGCAAACTGGGCTACGCCGAACTCTGCGCGATGTTCGACCTGTCCCACCCGCTCCAACTCGGGTTGGCCCAGCCGGCGGAGTTCAGCCTCGGCCTCGAATATCGCCGCGAAAATTATTGGATCGCGGCGGGCTCGGATAACTCGTGGCGCGACGGCGGCGGTGCCATCCTGGACGGTCCCGATGCCGGCCGGATTCCGCCCGAAGGCGCCCAGGGGTTTCCCGGGTTTCTCCCCATCGATGTCGTGGATGCGGTACGCAATACCGGCGGCGTCGACGTTGAGGTGACGCAAAGCATCGGCCGGCGCTTGCGCGTCACCGCCTCCGCCCGCTGCGAACAAGCCGGAAACTTTGGCGAGACCACCGATGGAAAGATTGCCGGCCGGCTGGACGTGTGGGGCGGAGTCGCGTTGCGCGGTTCCGCGGGCACAACCTACCGGCAGCCGCATCTCGCCCAAAGGTGGTATTCGTCCACCGCCATCAACTTCGTCGGCGGCACCCCCTACCGCATCCGCACCTTCACCGTAGACGATCCCGTCGCCCGGGCCTTGGATGCGCAGGATCTTCGCCCCGAACATGCCCAGACCATGAGTGCCGGCCTCGCGTGGGAACCTGCCAGGCATTTCGGCGCGGAGATCGATTTTTACCGGATCGATCTCCGCGACCGGTTGATTCTCTCCTCGAACTTCATCGGCAGCGCGGTGAGCACGTTTCTCGAGGGCAAGGGCATCAATGGCGTCACCGGCGCGCGGTTCTTCAGCAACGACGCCGCGACGCGCACCGAAGGGTTCGATGCGGTGATGCACGCGTCCGTGGAATTCGCGTCCGACCATCGGCTCACCCTTCGCGCCGCCTACAACCGCAACAAGTCGCGCATGACCCACGTCGGACCTGCTCCTTCCGGTCTCGTGGCGGTGGGGGTGAGCACGCCGCTCTTCGATCTGGCGGAAGAAGTACGGCTCACGCGCAGCCAGCCCCATGATAACGTCCGGGTTTCGGTGGCCTGGGAATGGCACCGGCTCGAGGCGCGGTTGGGACTGATGCGCTATGGGGAGGTCGAAACCGTGGCTCTGACCAACGTCACGACCGACCAGATCGACGCACTCACGCCCGGATATCGGGTGCGGATCGTCACGCGGACATTGCCGCGGGCTTCTGGCTCGACGGAAGGTGGGCCCCAAATCGGGGGGCCGTCCACCGCGACCGATGTCGTGCAAACCTTCGATGCAAAATGGGTGACCGATCTGAATCTCCGGCTGCGCCTCACGGAGAACATTCGCTGGGGCGTCGGGGTGTCCAATCTCTTTGACGTCTATCCGACGCGGAACATCGCCTCGCGCATCGTCAATGGCCGCGCCTATTCGGGCAACGACAACGGTGGCACCACTCCCTACAACACGGTATCGCCCTTCGGGTTCAACGGCGCGTTCTTCTATTCGCGTCTCGATGTGCGATTCTAGAACAGCCCGAGGCGGCTAAAAACCTCGATTTCTCCGTCGAGTACTACCTGCAGTCCATCGGCGTCGTCTCCGCCGGGTACTTTCACAAGGACCTCGACGGCCCGATCTACCGCCGCACGTTTGACGGGACCTACGAGGGGCAGCCGGCCCGCTTCACTGTCTTCGACAACGCCGGGAAGGCCCGCGTCTCCGGCTGGGAGTTCGTTTATCAGCAGCCGTTGAGCGTCCTGCCCAGCCCCTTCGACGGTCTCGGCCTCTACGCCAACTTCACGCTGGTCGACTCCGCGGTGACCTCGATCAGTTCGCGCGCGGCTTCGAGAGCTACGACCTGCTCGCGAGCTACAAGATCAACCCGCGGTGGACAGTGAAACTCGACGCCACCAACCTCACCGCCGCCCCGGAGCAGCAGTATGTGGGCACCTCCCGCCGCAACCTCTACTACGGCGACACGGGCCGCGCGCCTATAGGCGCCTTGCGAGCCACAATCGCCCTCCGCTTCTTGTGCCTCTTTGTGGCAAATGGCTTTGGTGTTTGGTGGCTTGGGTTTGGTTGCGGCTCTACCGCATTGCTGCACGCACGTCGCCAGAAGAATCAAGCGGAAGCGACTGACACTATTTTCTCACCCGCCCCGGAAAGCGCGGCGACATCGGCGTCAACCATCAACTCGGCCAGCGCCTTCATCCGCACCACCGGTTCCCAACCCAGCTGCTGCCGCGCCTGCGCATAATCGCCGATCAGGAGCGTGGACTCGGTCGGACGGACGAGCCGCGGGTCGCAGGTCACGTGGTCCTGCCAGTTGAGTCCCACCCGGTCGAAGGCCACCGCCAGAAAATCCCGCACCGAGTGCGCCTCGTTGGTCGCCAGGACGTAGTCGGCGGGCCGCTCCTGCTGCAGCATCAGCCACATGCCGCGGACATACTCCGGGGCATAACCCCAGTCGCGGCGGCCATCGAGATTGCCCAGTGACAGCTGCTGTTGCCGGCCGGCCTTGATGCGCGCGACCGCCATCGTGATTTTTCGGGTCACGAAATTCTCGCCGCGCCGCGGCGATTCGTGGTTGTACGCGATCCCGCTGCAGACGAACAGTCCGTGGGTTTCGCGGTAAACCCGGCACAGCTGCGTCGCGAACGCCTTGGCGCAGCCGTAGGGATTCACGGGATTGAAGGGTGTGGCCTCGGTCTGCGGCGATGCCTTCGGCGCGCCGAACATCTCCGAACTCGCCGCATGGTAGAGCCGCACGGGGTAGTTCAGGTCGCGCAGGCTCTCGAGCAGGCTCAGCGTGGCCATGGCGTTTTCATGGCAGGTGACCTCGGGGATCTCGAAACTCAACCCGACGTGGCTCTGCCCCGCGAAATGATACACCTCCTGCGGCGCAATCTTTCGAAGTAGCCGCCGGAGCGACGTGGGATCGTTCAACTCGCCGTAATGCAGCTGCAACCGCCCGCTCTGGCCCGCCGGCCCGGTCCGGAGCGGGTCGATGCGGGAACGGTTGAACATGCTCGCGCGGCGCACGAGCCCGTGGACGACATAGTCCTTCGCCAGCAAGAGCTCCGCGAGATAGGAGCCATCCTGGCCGGTGATTCCGGTGATGAAGGCGACGGGCATGCGAGGATCGGGTTTCGAAGGCCGCACCACTATCTATCGATCCGGTTCGTGCCCGCTGGCGACGATTTCAGATCTTTCTCTTTCCTCTTTATCTTTCTCTTTCGTCAGGTGATCGGGAATTTCCATTTGGAGAAAGATTCGGAGAAAGAGGAAAGAGAAAGATTGTCGGGCGCAGTTCACCTTCGGCTGCGGTGTGAAATATCCGCGCGAGCGAACTCGTGGCAACAGCCAACCGTCGCCCCGCTCCCGGGCGCATCTCAGTTTCCTGCAGCTGCTATCCGTGGTGGGGGGGGGCCGCCCCCCGCCCCCCATCGCAAAACCCTCCAGCCGCCCGG
>JBIJCX010000445.1:0-6171 GCA_044344465.1 Opitutaceae bacterium | reverse complement strand
ATGCGGGCACAGGGACGTGCCCGCCCACCCAAGGAGATTCCTTGCGGGGCAAGAAACTGAGATGCGTCCCCTCTCCCGCCGAACCGGAAAAAACGTGGACTTGAAGCCGCGCTGGCTTTCAAATTCGGCAAAACCAACCCGGGAAAATCCCCGGTTGGACGGGGATTATTTCCCCGTCCGCGAACCTCCAACACAATGAAACACCACTACGCTCGTCCGTCTCCCCACTCCGTCTTCCGGCTCCGGCTGCTGCCCGCGAGCCTGTTTGTTCTCCTGGCCCTGCTTGGCGTCGGCTTGCACGGCGCGAGCCCGGGCGCCACCGGCAGCGTCGCCGGCTCGGTTGTCAGCACGGCCACGCGCAACGGCCTCCAAGGGGCCATCGTCACGATCTCCGCCCAGAATCGCACGGAGTTTACCGACAGTTCCGGCGCTGTCCTGTTGCAGAACGTTCCCGCTGGACCCGTCGAGGTGTTGGTGTCTTATGCCGGATTCGAGGACCGGAAGATCAGCTTGACCGTTCGCGCCGGCGAGACCACGCGACTCGACGCCGAAATGAAGACCACGGAGACCGTGGTGATGGAGGCGTTTACCGTGGCGACAGAACGCGAAGGCGCCGCACTCTCGATCACGCAGCAGCGCAACGCCTCCAATATCAAGAACGTGGTCGCTTTCGACGAGTGGGGCACCCTTCCCACCCAGAACGTCGGCGAACTGGCGACGCGACTACCGGGCATCACCGGCTGGCGCACGGACGAGGACAACCTCATCATCGGCGTCAGCATCCGCGGCCAACCCGCGGACTTCACGCGTCTGAATATCGACGGCATGTCCTCGACGGGCGTCGCCGACACGGCCAGCGGTCGCAACGCCTCCCTGCATGCCTTTTCCGCTTCGATGTATGAGCAAATCGAGATCATCGCCGGCCAGACACCGGACAAGCGGGCCGATTCGCTCGGTGGCCAGCTCAATCTGAAAACACGATCGCCGCTCGCGATGCGGGAACGCCGACGGTTCAATTACTCCGCCGGCATCCGCCATTTCCCGTCGTGGGCGGACCGCAATGTCCAACTGGCGAGGTCTCCGACCCATCCGGACGTGAGCGTAAACTATACGGAGGTTTTCGACGTCCGGGGTGGGACGCGGAACTTGGGCGTCGTGCTGGGCGGGAGCTACCAGGAGGTGGTCAATCCGTTTGACTGGGACTTTCTCCAATACCAGACCACGACTAATCCCGTCGCATTCTTCCGTGATTACGACAAGCGCAGCGGGATCAACTACCGTTACATCAGCGGATTCAGCGGTCGCGTGGATTACCGCTGGTCCCAAGCCACCCGGGTGTCGTTCCGGTACCAATACAACGCGGGATCCGAGCCGTATTTCCAATACACGTTTGTGAACCCGTTTGCGGGCAACCAGATCATTTACGATCCCGCAACGGCGGCGACCGGGGCGATTGAGCCGGGCTTCACGCTCAACCGGACCCAGATCCGGCCGGTGACCAACTCGCAGATGCTGCTCACGCCGCGCAAGTATTCGTTCACCAGCAAGAACCCGACGGGCACGCTGGCGTTTGAGCACGACTGGGGTCGCTGGAAGGTCGATCATGCCTACCGCTGGAGCAACACCCACTGGGACTTGGGCCATGGCCGCAAGCGCGAGGGTGGGCAGATCACGATGCGGACCCGGGACCCGATCGGCTTCACGCTCGACAATTCCGACCTGAACGGCCGGGTCTTCACCCAGACTTCCGGAACAAGCGTTTACGACGCTGCCGCCTACACGACCTTTCAGACGGCGGCTGCCAACACCACGCTCCAGCCGGTGCCGACGACCTCCAACCGGTTCGATAAACGCGACATCGTCAGCGATATCAATGAGGTAACCGCCAACATCAACGCGAGCTATAGCTTCGAAACGTCGATCCCACTGGTCGCAAAATTCGGCCTCGATACCGTCAACCGCCGCGTGAACAACCGCCAGGTGTATCCCCAGCGCTGGTATTCTGTCGTCGGCATCGTGCCGTCCGGACCGTTGGTGCCGCTGACCGAATTCGAAAGACAGCATGGCGGCCAGCGTCTGCCGGTCTTCGATCCGGCGGCGGTTGCCACCACCCTGGGCAATGCGGCCTTGTGGTATCAGGACGTCAACTTTACGGCGACCAGCCAGTACACGAATCGCAAGATCATGGAAGAAGGGGTCGACGCGGCTTACGTTCAGGCGCAAGCGAAGATGGGCCGGTTCACGGTTGTTGGCGGTGTCCGGGGCGAGTTCGTGACCACCGACACGTTCACCTACTTCCGCACTCGCTCCACGCCGATCGCCGCGGAGCCGGATCACTTCAAACGGGCCGCGCTCGACTTTGCCAAGCAATCGACCGCCGGCGATTATCAGAAGTACTTTCCGAGCATTCACGTTGCCTACGACATCACCACCGACCTGAAGGCGCGGACGAGCTGGTCGACGAGCTACGCCCGCCCGACGCTCGCAAACCTGGTTCCGTCGGTCACGGCCAACGACACCTCGCAAACGGTGACGATTGGCGATCCCTCATTGCGCCCCCAGATGGGCAGGAATATCGACCTCAAACTGGAGTACTATTTCGTCCACAGCGGCATCATTTCTGCCACGGTTTACCGGAAAGACATCGAGGATTTCATCGGCGGCTCTCTCAATTCGGGCGCGACCGTGCCCAGCACGCCTGACAACGGCTTTGATGGCCTTTACGGTGGTTACACCATCTTCCGCCCGCGCAACCTCGGCAGCGCACGACTGGAAGGCTTCGAGATCGAATACAAACAGCGCATGGCGTTCCTGCCCGGCCTCCTCAAGGGTCTCACCATCCGCGCCAACTACACCTACCTCAAGACCCAGGGAAATTTTGGGGGAGCGACGGAAATCCAGGGCCGGCAGCTGGTGAACTTTGTGCCGCGGGCGTTCAACGGGGGGCTGCAGTATAACTATCGTAACTTCGGCGCCTCGTTCGATCTGAACCAAACCGGAGAGTATCCCGTCGCCGTCAGCCTCACCTCGCCAGGCCTCAACGCCTTCCGCCGGAAGCTCACGACGATGAACGCGGGCGTTTCCTACCGCATCCGGCCGGACGTCACGCTCTTCTTGAACGCCGCCAACCTCACGGAGAACGGTCCCGAACATTATCTCTACTCTCCCGACCGCCCGCGCCAGCTCTTGATCGCGCCGATGGCGATCAAGTTCGGCGTCACGGGCCAGTTCTGAGCCCGATTCATCCTGGGTTGAATCGCCGGGCGGCGCTTCAACCCAGGATCTGCCGGAGGCTGTCGAGACCGATTTCGGGCAGACGACGAACGCACGCAACGGCCGGTGGCCGGTGGTGCGGTCCGCCGAGCCACAGGGTGGGCGGGCACGTCCCTGTGCCCGCATGTCTGGCCCATTCGACCGTGTTTCGAATTCAGGCCCCGGACGAATGAGAAAGCTAAGGGAGGAAGAAAGCGGAATTGCCGTTTGACTCACGTGTCAGTCACCGTTGACTGCCAGGCATGAAAACCAACACCCGCGCGTTCCAGCGTGATTTTCCGCGGATGCGCCGGCTGGCGGCGGCCGGCACGGTGATTATCGTCGAGGCGGAGGGGCAGGCGTTTGAATTTCGCGCCCGCCGACGGGGTGCCGGGGTGCTCGGGTGCATGAGCGGTCGCGCCAGGCTCGGCCAACTCCGCGACGGCCCGGCGATTCCCCTCGCAGAGTGGGGCGACCTTGCCCGGTGAAATATCTCCTCGATACGCACGCCATCCTGTGGATCGCGGAATCCTCCACCCGCCTTTCGCCGAAAGTGCGGGCGCTCGCCGGAAAATGTGACGCGGACGAGTTTGGCGTCGCCGCGATTAGCCTGCTTGAAATCGCCCGCAAGACGCAGACGGGTGAAATCGAGCTGAGCCCCGATGCCGCCACGTGGCTGGACGACCTCTCGCATCGTTTCCGAATTCTGCCGCTCACGCCCGGGATTGCGTGGCGATCGGTTCAACTGGACTGGGCGCACAAAGATCCCGCCGACCGTCTCATCTGCGCCACCGCCTTGGAGCACAAGCTGACCTTGGTCACCCACGACAAGGAGATCATCCGCTGGGGCGGCGTGCCGATTCTGTGGTAGGGCCGGAGCGAGCCGGATAGTATTCCCTCTTCCCGGCCTTTTCCGCCCGCCAGGCGCGACCAAGTTACCCTCCGCCACGGAACCTGATATCACTTTCATCATCCAGACCCCGTTGGAAGCGTGCCGAGCCTGCCCCGCGCCCCTTGACAGCAAAGACAGTTAAATGACATTTATGCGGCGGCATGAAAACCCTGACGATTACAACGGCGCGGCAGAATCTCGGCGCCTGGCTGGCCCGAGCGGCCCAGGGAGAGGAAATAGGCATAATCTCCGGCGCGCAGGTGATCGCCTTGCGCCCGGTGGAAATCGCGGCCGCGGACTACGCCGAGCAGGAATATCGGTTGACCAGGGCCGAACTGGCGCGCGCCGCCAAAACAATCCATGAAGAAATCGATGCCGCGGAAACCTACGAGTTCACCGGCGACATCCGGGCCGCCGTCGCCGCCGCGAATCATCCTGACGAAGCGCTTCGGCAAGGTCGCCGCCAAGCTGACGTCCGGCGAAACCGACGCGGTCAACGCCGCGCTGCAAGCGCTGCCTGATTCGTGGGGAAATCCGCACGTGCATGGAGGATATTCCGTGCGGCGCCTGGCGCCGGGCCTCTATGAAATCCGCGCCGGGCTGGGCCTTCGGGTGGTCTTCGACATCGTCTCCGACCGGTTGCGTTGCGATTTCGTTGGCAACCACGACGACGTGCAAGCCTACCTGCGGAACCGCGCCTGAGCGGGGGGACGAACGACTGTAAGCGTACAAGCGCGCCGGTGAGGGAGCTCTTTATCCATCCGCCACGGACGCAAATATCACTTTCATCAACTGCCCGTTGCCGGCGTAGCGCGGAATTGAGCGCAGGCGGAACTGGCAGCGGACGAGAATTGACCACACGTCACGGGGCATGGCTTTTGCCGAAATCAAGCCGCAGATCGAACAACTCACGCGCGAGGAAATGCTCAAGGCGATGGCATACCTGAAGCATCTTCTGCGGGCGGAGAATCCGGACTACCAACGTGACTTCGCACAGCGGCACGCCGACATCGGCGCTGGTCGTGGCGTCAGCCTGACCGAGGCGCAGAGGCGTTTGAACAACGACTGAGTCCGCCGCGGTGCGCACCTACGGAGGTGATCCTGCACGAGCGCGCCTGGGCGGTGCTCGCGGCGACGAAAGGGATGGAGAGAAGGCGGTTGTTCGCCCTGCTCGCCGAGGTGAAAGCAGCTCCGTTCCGCAGCGGTGACTTCCAGCAACGCGACGCGAGTGGGCGCACAAACGAGGTTGCGTTGCTCAACGAATGGCTCGTGACGTATTGGAGTGAGAGCGTGCTTGCAGGCGGTGAAGGACGTGGATGGTTACGCCCAAGGACCACGCCGGACACCGCCCGGAGTTCACTGCGACCGTAGAAACCGACGCACCGAATCGTGATCGCCCACGATGTAATTCCAATTCGGTTTCAAGATGAGCCGATTTTCGTAGGGGCGTCGCTTGACGACGCCCGCGGGCGCCGACGAGCAGCGCCCCTACAAGGCGAATCCTCCTGCACATGGTTAAGCTCAACTTGAACGCGACTTTGGAATAAGCACTGACCGGCTTCACTCGGACAGCGCGTTTTCGATGTCGCCCGTGAATGACTTGAGGCGACCGTTCGCGCGGTCCGCCGCAATTTCGCGAGCCATGCGTTCATCGAACCGGTCCAATTCCGCCGCGGTGGCGCCATACTCGGCTGCGACCTCCGCCACGGCCCCGAATTCGAAGTGGAGCGCTTTGAACCGACGGATCCACGCCTCGACCGCCGCCATCTCAGCCGGCGACAGGCGGGACAGCGCTTGCTCGATTTCCTGCACGGTGCTCATGCGCGCAGAAAAATCGCCCGCCTGCCGCGGAAGGCAAATCCAATTCCCGGCCGCCTCCGTCACCCCAAAATCTGCCGCAGGCTGTCCAGGTCGAGCACGCTCGCCACCGATTCCTCCTGCACGATCGCGCCCGCGAGGGCGGCCTTCTCCCGCTGCAGCGCGCGGATCTTTTCCTCCACCGTGCCGCGCGCGATGAACCGGTACGC
>JBIJCX010000076.1:0-27354 GCA_044344465.1 Opitutaceae bacterium | reverse complement strand
TGTTCGGGAAACAAGGTGCCAGCGAGGTCACGCAAGCGGAACTGGAGGAGAGCGCGGGAACGATCCTGGTCGAGATGTACACGATCTGGGGTGCGAGCAATCCGCGCGTGGTCCGGCGGCAGTGAGGATTTTCCCGCTCGAGGAACGAAGCATGAGAACTCTCCCGCTGATCCCGCGACTGGTGGCGCCGAATCTGTTTTTCCGTCTGTTCGCGCTGTTTGCGATCGCCTGCTGCCTTTACGGGCGGATGCCGGCGGCGGACGCCTTCACGCCACTCGGCCTGAGCGAGGTCCAGGTCGGCGGTGAGATCGGCCGGCGGATTAGCATCACCGTCGCGAACAACCTGCTCGTCCTCGATGCCGAGCGCGATTTCCTGACGCCGTTCCGGAACAAGACCGGCAAGGGCGGCTACATCGGGCTCGGCAAGCTGATCGATGCGGCGGTGAAGTTCGCCGCGCACACCGGAGATCCACGGGTGATGGCGTTGAAAGAGCAGCTCGTGACCGAGACGATCAAGACGCAGGAACCCGACGGCTACATCGGCATCATGGCGCCGCCGCAACGCGTCCAGGGCCTCTGGGACATCCATGAACTGGGCTACGTGATCGGGGGTCTGCTGGCCGACCATCAGTACTTCGGCGAGGAGCGCTCGCTCGCGGCGGCGCGGCGGGCGGCCGACTTCCTGCTCCAACGCTGGCCGACCCTGCCGCGGGATTGGGGCCTCGGGACGGATGTGGCCGCGCACGTGGCCGTCACCGGTGTCGAGCGCACGATGCTGGCGCTCCATCGTGCGACCGGCGCCGCCCCGTATCTCGACTTTGCCGTGAAAACGCGCGCGCTGTCGGAATGGGCTCTGCCCATCGTCGTCGGACGGCGGCCGGGCATCGAGGGCCACGTGTATGCGTTCATGGCGCGCTGCGTGGCGCAGCTGGAGCTGCAGCGCACGCAGCCCGGCCCGCGACTGCTGGCGCAGTCGGAACGCGCGCTCGATTTCATGCTCCGCCACGATGGCCTGCACATCACGGGCGGCACCGGGCAGCGCGAGATCTGGACCGACGATCAGGACGGCCGCGGCGAGCTCGGCGAAACCTGCGCCACGGCGTATCAGTTGCGGCTCTACGACAGCCTGCTCCGGTTGAACGGCGACGCCCGGATGGGCGATCTGATCGAGCGCACGATCGGCAACGCGCTCTTCGCCGCGCAGTCGCCGGACGGTCGCCGCCTGCGTTACTATGCTCCGACCGAGGGACCCCGGGTCTATTGGAAGACCGACACCTACTGCTGCCCGTGCAATTACCGCCGGATTGTGGCCGAACTTCCGGCGATGGTCTTCTATCGCACCCGGGCCGGCCTCGCCGTGAACCTCTACACTCCTGCGCAGACCAAGCTCGCCTTGGCCGGCGGTGGGTCGGTCACCATCCGCCAGGAAACTGATTATCCGAATTCGGGACACATCCGGCTCCGGCTCGATCCGGCGCGGCCGGTCACGTTTCCGCTGCAGCTCCGCATCCCGGCCTGGGCGCAGGGCGCGACGGTCGCGGTCAATGGCCAGCGGGTCACCGGATCGGTGAAAGCGGGTGCGTTCTTCGAATTGAAGCGTGAGTGGAAGCCGGGCGACGAAGTGGCGCTCGAACTTCCCCTGGCCTGGCGGTTGATCATGGGTCGCCAGCGGCAGGCGGGTCGCGTGGCGGTGATGCGCGGACCACAGCTCTTCTGTCTCAGTCCGGCCGGCCATGCCGCGCTCGCCACGCTCGACGGAGCGGACCTCGGGTATGTGGCGCTCGATCCTTCATCGCTCGCAGACCCGGTGCCGAATGATGCGGTGCGCCCCGGTGGCCTCGGCTGTCGGATCCGGGCGTGGAAGCCGGGCATGGGGGTGGGCCCGAAGACCGATCTCGAGTTGACGCTCACGGAGTTCGCCGACCCGGACGGCAAGGCCACGTATTTCCGCCTGCGCGACTTCAGCCCGGCGGTCGAGGACGAGCTCTTGGCTGGAAGATCGCCGTGAGCGGCGGGATCGATTTCCCCCTGCCGGCTCGCTCGAGCGATTTCAGAAAACGTGTAGCCGCGTTGGAGCGCCGCGACAACGTGGACCCCGTGCCTCCACGCTTTCGCCTTCGGCTCAAGCGCGGCTACAGAATTCATGAAACCTCTCCGACGCGGATATCACCTGGAGACGCGGCGCCCTCGCCGCGTCCGCCCGCCTCACCGCCGCGGAGGGCAAATCAGAACGAGCCCTTGATTCCTGCGGTCCAGAGCGAGCCGTAACCGGCGCGCTGGCGGAAGCGGGCGTATTTCGGCGTATTGGGGCCGTAGATCTTGGTGTCTTCGTTGGCGTCGTTGATGTTGCGGAGCGCGAAGAACAGGCCGAGGGTGCGCCGCAGGTAGTACTCGCCCGTCACATCGATGTAGAGCCGCTTCGGGAAGTAGTTGTAGGTGCCGGGCTCGATGCTCGCGCCGATCACAGCGGCGCGGCGCTGGATGCCGCGGTAGTTTTCGTTGATGCGGAGGTTGAATTTCTGGCGCGTGAGACTGAGGCCCCAGTTGGCCGTGAAGGGATTCATGTCCTGGAAATTGTCCGTGCCCCGGGCGCGTTGGGAGCTGATGTTGGCGAAGAACTGCACCCCGCGCGCCCAGTTCGGCAGGAAGGTGAGCACCTGCTTGTAGTCGATCTCGAAGCCGTGCATCCGGATCGTCTCCGGCGAATTGAACTGGGTGACGACGAGATACTGGCCGTAGGATTCCTCGTCGAGCCCGTAGGCCTCGAGGAACTCGGGCGTCACGCGGAGGGTGACGTTTTGAAAAGCGTTCGTGTAATCGCGGATGAACCCGCCGACCGAGAACTGGCCGACGTTGCCGAAATAGTATTCGAACCGCGCCAGGTAGGATTCCGCCTGCCAGGCCTTGATGGAGACGTTGTTGACCGTGATGCGGTCGTTCGGGTTGAACACCTCGATGTTGGGCAGCGTGAGGCCGCCGGCGTATTGGTTGAAGTCGGGGCGCCCGACGGTTTGGTAGTAGGCGAGGCGGGCGATTGAATTCTCGGTGACGCTGTAACTGGCGTTCAGGCTCGGGAAGAGCCGCAGGTATTCCTTCTTCGCGTGATAGCCGCGATCGATGAGCGTGAGTTGCGCGTAGGGCAGCCCGGCATTGACCGGCACGGTCAGCACCGGCGCGCCGTTCGCCCCGCGGACCACATTGCCGCTGGCGTCGCGTTGGTAGGCCCGCGTCGGATCGGTGAGAGGCCCCTCGGCGTCGATGTTGGTCTGCTCCGCGCGCACGCCGCCGACGAGCTTCAGCCGGTGCTTGAACAGCGCGACATCGCCGCGGAGGAACAGCGTCGAGATGGTCTCCCGCGCTCGCTTCGAGAAATTCGTGAGGGCCGTGTACTCGGTGTTGGCGTTGCGCGTCCAGTGGCTCGGGTTGGCGACGTAGTCCGCCCAGACCTTGCTGTTGTCCACGTGCTGCTGTTTGGGCAGGCCGAAGTCCGGGATGCGCTCCGAGTACGCCACGTCGAGGTACGGCAGCGGACTGTCGTCGTTGACGAGGCCGGCCTGGGTGGTGGGCGTGTTGCTGGCCCGGCCGTCGGCCCCGACAAAGGTGTAGGTTTCCAGGTTGCCCCCGGGGCCGCGCAGGTCGCGAATCTTGTCGCGGACATCCGCCCCGGCTTTGAGCGAGATCGGCACGTCGCGGATCGTGAAATCGCGGCGGAGGTTGTAGTAGGCCTGGCGGGTGGAGTCGTAGGTCCGCTGCCGGTTGCTGTTGGCGGAGATGATCGAGTAATTTTCAAGCCGGGTGGGATCGACGGGGCGTCCGGTCGGGTCGGTGATGGTGATGCGGCCCGGGCGGAGATAGAAGATGTCGTCGAACTTGATCGAGACGTTGTTGCGCTGGACCGTCACGCCGTTGAAGGCGCCCTGATCGATGTCCTGATAGTGGATACGCGAATTGCCGTAGGCGACGCCGGCGTCGGTTTTCCAGATCGGGCCGTCATGCAGCCAGCGCAGCGAGGGGGTGAAGGTGCGGCCGGGGCGGATGCGACCGCTGTTGGCGATGCTGAACTGGCCGGCGTTGATCGCGGTGCCGGTCGCGGGAAACGTGCTGAACACGCCCCAGGTGTGGTCCGGGCCCCAGTTGAACGGCAGCACGCGGTTGATGGTGAAGGTCTGCGTCCGCGTGGCGAAGTGCTCGCGCAGCATGCCGTAGGAGAAGCTGAACGAAAGTCGGTCGTGGGCCGCGGGGCGCCAGTCCACCGTGGTGGCGAGCGACTGGCGTGAGGTGTCCTTGCCGCTGTCCCGCCATTGAAATACCGTGAGGTACGGGTTGTCCGGGGTGGTGGCGGGCAGGCCGGTCGTGGCGGTGGCCGTGGCGTTGGTGGCGACGCCGGCTCCGCGCCACTGCATGCCGGTTAAGGGTTGCGCCGTGTATTGCAGCGAGTAGCCGCCTGACACAGTGAAGCCGAAGTTCTTCGTCACCGGCACGATGGCGGAAACATCGAAACCCGGGTGAATCTTGTAGCTCATCTGGCCCCAGCCGGGGCCGGGGGTCCGGCGGCCGAACGCGCGCTCGGCGTCCTTCATGAGGTAGGCGACGCTGTAGTTGTAGCTGGGCTTGTTGCGTTCGAACGCGCTGCGCGGCACGAAATTCACCGAGCCGGCGAGTGCGGCGCCCGGCGTGTCCGGCGTGGGCGAGCGGTTGATCTCGATGCGCGAGATGTTGTTGATCGAAACTTGATCGAGCTCGACCGCGCGCCGCGTGCCGGCCCCGGCCGCGCTGGCCATGTCGAAGCCGCCCATGGAGATCGGCACGTTGTCCGACGGCGCGCCGTTGATCGAGAAACGCCGGGCATCGCCGCCGGTGTAGTCGCTCGTGATACCGGGGAGGAACTTCATGAACTCGCCGATGCTGCCGTCGGAGATGGTGCCAAACTCGTCGGCGGCCACGACATTCGTGATGTTCTTGGCGAAGCGCTGCTCGTTGATCGCGTAGGCGGAGCCCTCCATTTCTTTCGACGACGAGACGATAAACTGATCGAGCTTGACCGTGTCGCCGTCCGCGCCGCGGGCCGGGCCGCGTCCGACCAGCGTGATGTCATGCAGGAGCATCTGGCCCGCGGTGACGGTGACGGTTTCAGTCCGCGGGTTCAGGCCGGTGAAGAAGATCCGCAATGTCACCATCCCGGCCGGGACCTTGGCGAAGCGGTACTGTCCGGTGTCATCGGTGAGCGTTTCCTGCCGGGTGCCCTCGATGGTAATCCGGGCCTTTTCGAGGTATTCGCCGCGGCCGGTGTCGAACACGCGGCCCTCGATCGAGCCGGTGGCGGTGGTTTGGGCCCGGGCTGGAGCTGCGGCAAAAAAAACGACCGCAGCGAGGAGAAACGTGCGGAGGAGCGATGAAGCGAGCGCAAGGGTTTTCAATGGCGGTAGGGGTCGGCAAAGCAAGTGCGGGGGGCGGGATGAAATGGCAACAGCGTACCTGCGTCCCGCGCCATCGATCTTCGTCTTTATGGTGCGGATTTCAGGCGCTGCTGCCAGTCGTTCGGGTCGCGATGAAGGACGGTATCCGACGGGGTCTCGTCGTGAATCGTGAAGACCCGATCTTTCACCGGGTGAGGAAGTCCGGGTCTGGGAAGATTTTCCTACCCAAGAATCTTCCTACCCACAATCCGGCGGAATCATTGGGTAGGAATATTTCCTTGGTAGGGAAATTTCCGCGAGGGCGAGTCGAGGGTAGCCGCAGCGGCTCATTCTAAATTGCGTCCAAGATGAGACGATTTTTGTAGGGGCGTCGCTTGACGACGCCCGCGGGCGCCGACGAGCAGCGCCCCTACAATGCGAATCCTGCGGCTCACGGTTAAGCTCAACTTGAACGCAAATTGGAATCAGAACCGCCACCGTGCGCTGCCGGCGAGGCCGAGATCCCATTTGCGGAAGTCGGCGATGACCGACTCGGAACTGTCGCGGCGATCGTAGCCGAGGCCGAGCCTCAGTTCGGCCGCCGCCGTCAGTGCGTGCACGAGGCTCAGCCGCCCGGAGGCGTGAACGTCGGAGCGGTCGCGATCGCGATACGTGTAGCGCGTGCCTTGCACCCGCAGCGCCGGCTGGATTCGCCAGCGCGCGCCGAGATTTTGATCGAGCACGGCGATCAGCCCTTGCTCGACGCGGTTGTTCCAGCCAACCGGGAGGAGGCCGAACGAGTCGGTGTGCGACCAGCGGGCGGCACCTTCGAGGCCGATCGTCCAGGCGCGCCGCGGGGTCGTCCGCCATTGCCGGAAGATCTGCCACTCGCCGGCGAGCTCCTGATAGAAAACGCGGCCGTTGCCGCGATTGCGCAGGGACGCGCCGCGGAGCGCGGTGGCAACGAGCCAGCCTTCGCGGCGCCAGCCGGCCTGCACGTGGGCGCCGATCAGATCGAAGTCGTTGCGATCGATTTCGAGGAAGTTGATCTTGGCCTTCGGGCCGGAGATCAAACCGTAGCGGTAGGTCTGGACCTTGAAACCGGTTTCGAACGCGAGCCGGCCGCCCCGGAGCGGGCGTGCGCCGAAGTGCCACGTGCCGCCGGCCTGGGCCGAGGTGATGGTGGAGGCCTTGGGGTCCGTTTCGACGAGGGTGGCATTCGAGGTGCCGGTAATCTCGAGGTCGGTCCACAGTTCGAGCGGGCGGGCGCCCGGCTGGGCGAGCAGGAGAAATTGCGGCCCGACATCCTCCATCTCGCCGGCGAACAACTCGGGCACCGTCGCGGCCGGAGCGGCGGGCGCGGCCGCGCTGTGGGCGCAGGGCGTTGCGAGGGAGAGGAGGGCGGCGCACGATCCGAACACAGCACGCGCGAGGTGAACCCTTCGCGCCATCTGCCACCTGGAGCCGCGGCGCCCTCGCCGCGGTTCCTGCGCGCAACGCGGCGAAGGCGCCGCGTCCCCACAAATTTCCTGGGCGCGGGCGGCACCGCGCCGAAGGCGGGCAAAACCAATCGCGATCGGGTTCATGATCCGGGTTTGCCGATGGTGATCTGCGGCGGTTGAAGACCGGTGCCGCCGGCCACGGGCGCGACATAATCCTGCGCCGGCCGGCCGGCGTAGGAGACGTCGCGCACGAAATTGACGAAGCCGGGCTGCACGGTCTGCCCGGTGTTGGGCAGCGGCGCGAGCCGGCCCTGTTCGCTCACGAGCCGCACGGTGGCACCGGCGGGAAACCGCACGCTCTCGAGCGTGAGTGTCCGCGCGCCGAGGTTGATTTCGCGGAAGCCGTCGAAGCCCAGGGCGCGGGCGGAGATGAGCGTGCCCGCGGTGGCCTGGAAGATCGCGCCGGCGGGCTGGCCGATCCACGTGAGCGTGTCGAGTTGCACGGAGTCCGTGGCATCGGCCCAGAAGCCGCCGTCCAGCTCGAAACGCGTGCCGCTGATGGCCACCGTGCGGGCGAGCGCGGCGGCGCCGCCGCCCGTCGTGCGCACGATGGAATTCGTGAGCGTGAGCGCGCCGAACGGGGCGTCGAGGTTGAGCGCGCTCGGCACGACGGTGGCGGCACCGACCGGATTGCCGGCGATGAGCGTTTCGCCCGAGATGCGCAGGGCACCCGCGTGGGATTGAAGGATGAGTCCGCCGGACGGGTTGCGGACCGTGCCGTCGGTGAAAGCCAGATCGAGATCGGCGTCGAAATAGAAGGTCGTCGGCCGGGCGGAGGCGGGGAAATCGGCGCTCAACACCGCACCGGCAGGGACGTTGATCTGCGGGCTGAAGATGCGGAGATAATCGACGCCCCCGAGGTCGGTGAATCGGGTGGAGCCGGTGAACGTGATCGCGTGTTTGCCGACGAACTGGAATTCCGGCTGGTTCCAGCCGGCGAGGCTGAGCGTCGGCGTGCTCACCGTGAGGTTGAGCGCGAGCAGGCCGGTGACGAGGACGTCGGACTCCTTGTTGAGAAACGGGCTCTCGCTGGCCGGGACCAGCAGGGGGGTGCGGAAGAGACGCTCCTCCGGGAGGCGCGCGCTGGTGAGGGTGGCGCCGGTGTTGAGCGCGAGCCGCTGCGGGGTGGTGAATTCGCCGACGAGTTTGTCGTCCGCGTCGGGCCCGGCGGCTTCGATGCCGTTGACCTGCGTGTCGCTGGTGGCGGTGAAGACGAGGAAGCCGGTGGCGAGGAACTGGCCCTGGCCAACGGCCTTGCTCTGCGTCACGACCGCCTGCTCGATCTTCGCGCGCGAGGGCAGGGGACGCGCAAAGCCCTGGATGAGCCGCGAATTCTTCACCTGTTGCGCGAGATCGAAGTGCAGCACGGGGCCCGGGGCGCCGGCGCCGCCGCCGGCGGGACGGATGAAAGTCATCTGACCGGCGTCGAGCTGCAGGGGTGCGCCGGCGGTGAAGTCGACCTGGGCGCGGCCCTCGAGCACGAGGAGTTTGAAACCACCGTCGAGCGTGGCGGCCGCGATGATCGTGGTGCCAAGGACGGCGGCCGAGGCGGAGGTCGAGCGAATCGTGCCGCCGCCGCGGCCGCTCGGCGAATGGAAGAGCAGGCTGCCGCTTTTGAGCTCGAGCGAGCGCGTGGCGGCGTCGAAGGCGAAGGTGGTGTTGGCGCCGAGGCGGGTGATGGTGCCGTCGGGCGCCTCGAGTTCGGCGCGCGACTGCCGGCCGGTCCGCAGGCGATCGGGCGAGCGGAGGTGCGCGCGCACCGTGACCGGCCCGGCCCGGCCCGCGGGCATCGCGATGTGGGTGACGTCGTTGACAGCCTCAATGACAACCGACTCTTCGAGCGGGACGGGGGCGGCGGCGCGGGCCGTGAGCGCGACGGCGAGCAACCAGGGGAAGGATGGCAGGGAATTCATGACGATTGGTTTAGCCGTAACGATGCAACCTCGAGTGAAAAGAGCGGTTTGCTCCGGACGGAAAGTAACGCCCGTTCTGGTAGCCCTGCGCGTGAGCGCAGGGACACCTCCCGCTGCTCACGCAGCGGGCTACAACGGAGCTAGAGCACGGGACGTCGATTGTAGGCTTAGGGAAATTCATTTCTCATCGAGCCGGCGGACACCGCGCCAGTCGGCGGGCGGAGCGGCGGCATGGCGGCGGCAGATCGCCGCGAGGTGTTGAAAACAGTCGGACAGTGGGCCCGGTTCGGCGGCGAGGCGATCGTAGGTCGCAACGGCGCGGGAAAAATCTCCGGCCGTCATTGCCCCGTTGGCGGTTTCGGCCGCTTCGAACCATTCCGGAGTTGGCGCGGTGCGCAGGCCGACAGGGGCGAAGAGGCCGATCGCGTCGCGCTTGCCCTTGAGGATCACGCGGCCGAGCGAGCCGCAGCGGTGGGAGTCGATCGTGAGATCGCGAATCGCATCGCTCACGAGCAGGCTGGTGCCGAGCTGCTTGTTGGCGGATTCGAGGCGCGAGGCGACATTCACCACGTCACCGAGCACGGTGAATTCCATGCGCCGGGGATGGCCGACGTTGCCGACCATCGCCATGCCGTGGTGGAGGCCGATGCCAATCGTCATCGGGGCCCGGTCGGTCCGGCCGGCCCAGCTGGCGTTGAGCTGCGCGACCGCGGCCTGCATCGCGAGGGCGGCGTCGACGGCGCGGGCGGCATCGGCCGCGGGTCCGGCGGTGCGGGTGTCGCCCCAGACGGCGAGGACGGCGTCGCCGATGAACTTCTGCAGCGTGCCGCCCTGGACGAGCACACAGTCCACGACGGCGTGAAAGTATTCGTTGAGCTGCGCGACAAAGATCTCGGGCTCGGCCGTCTCGACCCAGGTGGTGAAACCGCGGAGATCCGCGAAAAGCACGGTGACCGCACGGCGGCTGCCGCGGAGCGACTGGCTGAATTCGTCCGGCTGATCGGCGATTACCTGGGCGACTTCCTCGGAAACATAGCGGGCGAGCACACCGCGCAACCGGCGGCGTTCGCGCTGCTCCGTGACAAAGCGCGTGCCGACCCCGGCGCCGCCGGCCATCACCCACGCGCCCAGCGGCGCGAAGAGCGGCAGCACCACGCCGGACGTGGAAAACAAGACGAAGGCGAGTCCCGTCCAAAGCAACGCGCCGCCGGCCAGCACCGCGAGCTGAACGGCGATTCGCCGGCAGAGCACGGTGACGAGCAGGCCCGTCGCCGCGAAGAGCCACACGCAGGCGCCGGCTGCGGCGGACGAGAATCGCTGCAGCGGACCGTGGCCGAGCAGCGTTTCGAGCGCGTTCGCCTGGGCTTCGACCCCGGCCATCCGGCCGAGCGGCGTGGCGTAGTAATCCTTGAAGCGAACCTCCGACCGTGCCCCGACCCAGACGACACGGTCGCGAAACAGGCGGCCGGAAAGGAGCCACGAGCCGTCCCAGCGATCGGGGAGAAAGACATCTTCGATCGGCAGCCAGGGGATCGTTTCGGGCGGTCCGCGGAAGTCGATCAGGCCGGTCTGGGCCGGAGGCGGCACACCGGGTCGGAGGGCCTGCGCGGCGGCGGCGGCGAGCGAGGGCAGCACGGCTTCGCTCGCGTCGGCGCCCGAGTCGAGAAAATCGGATGCCCGCCCCGTCGTGGTGAGCTGGCGGAGGAGTCCGTCGTCGTCGGGCCTGACGTTGGCATAGCCGATGGGTCCGCGGTGGGCGGCGAGCAGCGGCGCGCGCGGCTCGACGAGCCGGACCGTGCTCTCGCCCACCGCGGAATCTTGCTTCTGCCAGAGGGACGCCAGGACGACGGGGGCACCGGGCTCGGCCAGGACCCGGGCAAACTCATCGTCGCCCGCGGTCTCGGATTCGAAGACGATGTCGAACACGATGGCGCGGGCCCCGGCGGCACGCAGGCGCCGGACCAGCTCGGCGAAGACGCGGCGATTCCACGGCCACGTTTCGGTCATCGCGGCGAGCGCCGGATCGCGGGCGATCTCGGCGGGGGCCCGCTCGGCCAGGGTGAAGCTGGAGTCGGCGATCCCAACGATGATGGCGGCGGGCTCGGGGTGCGCGCCGAGCTCGGTGCGCGCGTGGAAGCGCAGGTCGATCGCGAGGTTCTCCGCGCTCGCGAGCCAGCTCCCGCTCCAAGGCAGACTGAGGACGGCCGCCGCGAGGACGGCGATGGCGGCCGCGATCCACGGCAGCGCCGGCCGGCGGATGGAACGGGGGGTATTCATCGCGGGGCCGGCATTTCTTCCGGCGGCACCAAGAACGCAGCCAAAGGGATCACGGTGTTTCCGTCGTTCTCGTTCGCGAAATCGTTCTTCGTTCTCGCAGAATGGAAAGAGCGTCCCAAACGGGTCTTTGGTTTGTCATTCTGAGCGGCAGCGAAGAATTCATCCGCAGCTTCGCTCCCGGGGCAGAGCGACGAAAGTCCAACTGGATTCTTCGCTGCGCTCAGAATGACAGTGCTTTTTGGACCTACGCTGAACGAACGACTGAGAGAACGAGGAACGCGAACGATTGGGCTCATGTCCAACGCAGTTCGGCGACGTATTGGCCGCCGGAATTTTCCGTGGTGAACGCGAGTCCGGGGTGGAGCGCCGCCAGCGCCCGCACGATGCGCAGCCCGAGGCCAGTGCCGGCGGACGCGACCGCCGGCCGGGATCCGGCGGCGTTGGTCACCCGGCAAACCGGGACGCCGTCCACGCGGCCGACAAAGACGAGAATCTCGCCGGCGCCGTGGCGCAGGGCGTTCGTCAGGAGATTGTGCAGCATCTGGCGCAGCGAACGCGCGTCGGCCGGCACCGTCACCTCGTCCGCGGCGGCGACGGTCAGCGTCCGGTTTTCCGCGCGGGCGAGCAGTTCGTACACCTCGATCATGTCGGTCACCACGGAGCGGAGCGGCACGCACTCCAGCTGGAGCTTGACCCGGCCCTGCTCGGCCGTGGCGAGCAGGAGACACTCGTCGACGTAATCGGAAAGCCGGCGCAGTTCGTCCTGCAACGATTCGGCGAGCGCGGGCTCGATCCGGCCGGCGGCCTCCTCGACCTGGAGCCGCAGGAGGGTCAGCGGCGTGCGCAGTTCATGCGCCACCTGGGCGGAGAACTCGGTCATGTGGCGGAAGCTCTCGTCGAGCCGGACGAGCAGGCCGTTCATGTTCTTTTCGATCGCGCGGAACTCCGCGTCGGCGTCCGACAGGCGCACGCGTTGATCGAGATTGCGGGCGCCGATGGCCTGCAACTGGCGGTTCATCTCGGCCACGGGCTTCAGCGAGCGCTTCGCCAGGTGGTAGCCGATGCCGAGGGCCAGGAGCGCGACGGGCAGCGTGTAGTACAACGCCAGGGTCCGCAATTCGCCCGCGATGTCATCGACCTCGGATTCGGAGTAGCTGCCATGCAGGTTCCAATCGCGGTGCTGGGGGTGGTCGCGTTCCCATCTTTCCAAACGCAGCTCGTGTTGCAGATGCGTGTAGGTGATGCCCACGAAACCGGCGAGCACGGCCAGCAGGCTGAGCGTAAACCAGAGCGTGATCCGCCAGTGGAGTGAACTCATGGCGCGGGTTCCCGCAGCGCAAAGCCAACTCCGCGGATCGTCTGGATCAGCGGGCTCAGTCCGGGACGATCGATTTTTTCCCGCAGGTAATTGATGTAGACGTTAACGACATTCGTGCCCGAGTCGAAATGCTGGTCCCACACGTGCTCGATGATGGCGGTCTTGCTCACCGGCTTCGGCGAAGAATTCATCAGCAGTTCGAGCAGCGCGAACTCCCGGTTGGTCAGCGTGATGTCCGCGCCCGCCCGCCGCGCGGTGCGGGCCAGCAAATCGAGCTCGAGATCCGCCACGCGCACCCGGTCCACGGGATTCGTCCGCTGGCGGCGCAGCAGGGCGCGCAGGCGCGCGAGCAACTCGATCATCGAGAACGGTTTTGCGAGGTAGTCGTCCGCGCCGGCGTCGAGCCCCGCCACCCGATCCTTGAGCTCATGGCGGGCGGTGAGAAAGATCACCGGGGCGCGGATGCCTTGACGCCGCAGTTGCCGGACCACGGTGATGCCGTCATGGCCCGGCATCATCACATCGAACACCATGGCGTCGTAGGGGTGGCTGCCCGCCAGCCAGAGGGCTTCCTCGCCGTCGACGGCTACATCGACCACGTAGCCCTCTTCGGTCAGCCCCCGGCGAATGTGCGCGGCGACCTTGGCTTCATCTTCGGCGACGAGGATACGCATGGTTCACGATTCAATCTGATCGCACCGATGAGGCGAGCCCCGAGGCTTTCGGCCCTGACGAGGCAGTCCCGGCCGCAATTCGTGTTTTGCTCCGCCCGGGAAGAAATAGGGTTTTCGTAGCCCTGCGCGTGAGCGCAGGGATGCTGGGCAACATGAGTATCCGACAATCCCGCTGCTCACGCCGCGGGCTACAACGCCGCAGCTTCCCCGCCGCCGGCCGTAGGCCAGCGCGCTGGCGCGCGCGTTGAGCACCCGCCCGGATCTGGGCTGCCTGCCGAGGCACCGGTGGATTTTAATAACCACGAGGATAGTTCAGGGCCGGCTGCATGATTCGGTTCAAACCGTTTTTCCTGGCGGGTTCCGGTGCAGCAGCAGCCGCAGGCCGTTGAGGCAGACGAGCACGGTGCTGCCTTCGTGCATGACGACGCCCACGGGCAGCGCGACCCGGGCGAAAAGCGTGGCGATCACCATCACCACGATCACGCCGAGCGCGAAGACGAGGTTCTGCGCCACGACGCGGCGGGCGCGCCGGCTGATGTCGAGGGCGAGCGCGATGTTGTGCAGCTGGTCGTTCATCAGCACGACGTCGGCCGTCTCCATTGCCACGTCGGTGCCGGCGGCTCCCATGGCGATCCCGATGTCCGCGGCGGCGAGCGCGGGGGCGTCGTTGATGCCATCCCCGACCATCGCGACCGGACCGGTCGCCCGGAGCTCGCGCACGACCCGCACCTTGTCCTCCGGCAGCAACTGCGCGTGGACCTCGTCGACTCCGGCGGTGCGGGCGATGGCCTCGGCCACGCGCCGGTGATCGCCGGTCAGCATGGCGATGCGCTTCACGCCGAGGGCGCGGAGCCGCGCGATCACAGCGGCGGTTTCCGGCCGCAGCACATCGGCTACCGCGATGACGCCGAGGATGCGCGCGGAACTGCCGTCGCCCCCGATTTCACCGACCAGCACGCACGTCTTGCCCTCGTCCTGAAGCACGCCCAGCCGCGTCTCGGCCTCGGCCAGCCCGGTGCAGCGCAGCGTCTGAAAATAGGCGGCGCTGCCCACGGCCAGCCGGCGGTTGAGCAGGGTGGCGGCGGCGCCCTTGCCCGAGACGGATTGAAACGCGGTGCATTCCACCAGCCCAAGCCGCCGCTCTTGCGCGGCATTCACGATGGCCCGGGCGAGCGGGTGCTCGGAGCGCGTCTCGACGGAGGCGGCGAGCCGCAGCAAATCGAGGGCCTCGTCCTGCACGCATTCGGCGAAGGCGATGCGCTCGCCGCCCGCGATGATGTCCGTCACCTGCGGCTTGCCGCGCGTGAGCGTGCCCGTCTTGTCGAAGGCAAACACCGTGATGCCCGCCATGCGCTCAAGGTGCGCCCCGCCCTTGAAGAGGATTCCCCGCCGCGCCGCGCCGCCGATCGCCGACAGGATCGAGGCGGGCGTGCTGATGATCAGCGCACAGGGCGAGGCCACCACCATCACGGTCATGGCGCGGTAAAAGACGCCCTTGAACTCCTGGTGAAACGCGAGCCACGGCACCACGATCAGCGCGAGGGTAAATACGATCACTCCGATGGCATAGGCCTGCTCGGCCTTTTCCAGGAACCGCTGCGTGCGGGCTTTTTCGCCCTGCGCGTGTTCCACGAGCTGGATCAGCTTCGCGATCGTGGAATCCTTCGCCAGCTTCGTCACGCGCACCTCGAGGCTGCCGGTCTGGTTCATCGTGCCGGCGAACACGCCCTGGCCCACGGACTTGGTGACGGGCATCGACTCGCCCGTCAGCATCGATTCGTCGAGCGTGCTCTCGCCCTCGATGACCGTGCCGTCGAGCGGGAGGCTCTCGCCGGGTCGCACGATCAATACGTCGCCCACGAGCAGTTGCTCAATGGGCAGGAGGCGGGTTTCGCCGTTCCGACGGCACAGCGCCTGCGAGGGCCGCAGCTTCATCAGCGAGCTGATGGCCTTGCGCGTCCGATCCATGGCATACGCCTGCAGCACGTTGGAGAGGGAGAACAGAAACAGCAGCATCGAGCCCTCGAAGGGCGCGCCGACAAATGCCGCGCCCAAGGCGGCGAGAATCATCAGCAAGTCCACATCGACGGCGCCCTGCCGCAACGACTGGAAGCCGGCCTGGACGCCGAAATATCCGCCGGCGCCATACGCGAGCACATAGCAGGCGGCGCTCACGAGCGGGACTGCCGGCCAGGCCCGCCCCGCGATCCAGCCGAGCACCATGAAGGCAAGTGTCGCGACGGTGAGCGTCAGCGCGAGGCGATCGCCCCGCAGCCAGTCGCGCCAGCCCGTGGCGGCCGCTGATTCCGCGAGCAAGGCCGGCTCGAGCGCCTTCACCGGCGCCCCGATCGCCTTCAGTTTCGCCTCCACGCTGCTCTCGTCGAGCACGCGCTGGTCAAAGGAAACACTCATCACCCCGCCGAGGAACGACGCGCTCGCGCGCCGCATGCCGGGGATCTTTTCCGCCTTGCGCTCGAGCCGGACGGCACACGCCTCGCACGCCCGCCCGGCCAGCCGCAGCGTGCACTTCGCGTAGGTCTCCCGCAGCGCCGGGCCCATGGCCGCGACCAGCCGGCCGGCCGCGGCATCGGAAATCTTTTCCGGATCGTAGTCGAGCGCGACGCGGCTGAGGTCGGGCTGGATTTCCGCTCCGAGGATGCCGGGGTTTTTTTCCACCACGGCGTCCACCGTGGTTTCGCACTCCGGGGCTGATGGCGGGGATGATGAATTCGACATGGAGAAAAAGCAGCAGGAGAGAACGGTCACCCTAGAATTCGCCGCAGATGCAGGTTTCGGAGGCCGGCCTCAGTCGGCTCCAGGCCGTCGAAGAGGTGGGCCGGGCGCTCCGCGCGCGGCCGGCCGACGGACGAGCATATGGCCGCGCGCGGAGCGCCCGGCCCACCCATTGGTGCCCGTCGGCTCACTCTCAAATCGGCGTTCGACGGCATGGATGCGGCTCAGTCGCGGTGTTCGCGTTGACCACGCGGGCGCGGAGCTTCGACAAGGCTTCTTCCGCCGGGCGCGCCGACGGCTCCGAGGACGATGAGCGCGATGGGAAAATGAACGACCGCGGGGTGAAGGGGTTCAGGCGGGAAGGGCATGCCGGGCACGGTAGCCCCTCCGGCATTAGAAAACGGGGCGGGCCAACGTTAGGATTTTCTAATCCATCCACCGTTGCCCGGGGTTGTGCTTGTGCGGTGCGGTGGGGTGCGGTGGTATGCCCGCGAAATTCCTACCTCCGAACCCCGCTTGTGTATGAAACGGCTCCTTGTTGCCCTTTGCCTTGCCACCGTGTGCGCCCATCTCCGGGCCGCCGAGCTGCCTGCGGCGAAATTCCGGGCCCAGGTGATCGACGGAAAAATCCAAATCGGCTACGGCCTCGCGATCGCGGATGTGGATGGCGACGGCAAGGACGATGTGCTGCTCGCCGACGCGAAACAGATCGCCTGGTACCGCGCGCCCACCTGGGAGAAATTCGTGATGACCGACAACCTCACCGCCCGCGATCATGTTTGCCTCGCGGCCCGCGACATCGACGGCGATGGCAAGGCCGAGGTCGCCGTGGGCGCCGAATGGAATCCGGGCGACACGGTGGGGAGCGGCGCGGTGTTCTATCTCGTGGCGCCGGCTGACCGCACTTCGAAATGGCGGGCGGTCCGGCTGACGCACGAGCCGACGACCCACCGCATGCACTGGCTGCGCGAGGCCGATGGCTCGTTTGCGCTGGCGGTGCTGCCGCTCCATGGCCGCGGCAACAAGAACAACGCCGGCGCGGGCGTCCGGTTTCTGGCCTACCGGCGGCCGCCGAACGTCGAGGATCCCTGGCCGACGTTCGAGCTCAACGCCGCGCTCCATGCGACGCACAATTTCGACCTGGTCCGTTGGGAGGTCGCCGGGCCCCGCGAGGAGATGATCATGGTCGCGAAGGAAGGCGTGCGGTGGCTGCGCTCGGGCGGACGCGATCAGTGGACGTCGACGACCCTGACCGCGCTCGCGGGGGGCGAAGTGCGGGCGGGGCGGTTGCCGGGCGGCGGACGGTTCATCGCCACCATCGAGCCAATGCACGGCAACCAGCTCGCGGTTTACCGTGCGCCGGGAACGGCGGCCGCGACGGCCGATTGGGCCGCGCAACGTGTTCTGATCGATGACAACTTATTGCAGGGTCACGGCCTGGCTACGGGCGATTTGCTCGGGGTCGGTTACGATCAGGTCGTCGTGGGTTGGCGGGCCGGGGCGCCAGCCCCGCCGAGCGCAAAAGTGGGGATCAAGCTGTTTGTGCCCGCCGCGCCCTCGGGGGAGGCGTGGCGGCAGCACGCGCTGATCGATGACAACACGATGGCGTGCGAGGATCTGAGGATCGCGGACCTCAATGGCGACGGCCGTCCCGACATCGTGGCGAGCGGTCGCGCGACCAAGAATGTGATCATCCACTGGAACGAGACACCGGGGCGCGCGGGGCGCGCCTCGCCGTGACAGGGCGAGGGAGATTATTCACGGTGGATTCGATATCCCGCGGCTCGCGTCGAGGCGGTGTACCAAGAGTTGCGCCGCAGATCAGGATGTGCGGAGCATGACGCCGGCCATGAAACGAATCCTCTCCCTGCGGCACGCCGTCCCGGTAATCTTCTGCTTGACGTTCGGCCTCGCGCCCGGCGCGGCGCCGCTCGCGGCCCCCTCGAATCCGGCACCGACGGCGACCCCGGCGACGTCGGCGCCCGAGCTCCGCGAGCGGATCGAGGCGCTTCTCGCCCAACCGCGTTTTCGCGGGGCGCTTTGGAGCGTGAAAATCGCCTCGCTCGACACCGGCCGCTCGCTGTTCGAGCACCAAGCGGATCGGCTGATGAGCCCGGCATCGAACGCCAAACTCTATGTCGGTGCCCTCGCGCTCGATCGCCTCGGCGGCGATTACCGCATCGTCACGCCGATCGAGGCGACGGCGGCACCGGACGGCGCCGGCACGGTGCCGGGCGATGTGATCGTGCGCGGACGGGGGGACCCGAGCTGGAAGGCGGGGCCGGGGCGGGCGGACTTCGCGGCGATCTTCGAGCCGTTCATCGCCGTGCTCACGCAGGCGGGCGTGCGCCGCATCACCGGCGACCTCGTGGCGGATGCGACGTATTTTCGGTCACCGCCCTATGGGGCCGGCTGGACCGCGGACGATCTGAACGATGATTACGGGGCCGAAATTTCCGCGGTGTCGTTGGCGGACAACTACGCCGAGCTGCGGATCTCGCCCGCGGCGCGCGCCGGCCAGCCCTGCGAGCTCGCGCTGTTGCAGCCGCACACCGGCCTGAGGCTCGACAACCGCACGGTGACCACGGCCGAGGGCGGAGCGCGGCGCATCGAGGCGAGGCGCATTTTCGGGGAGAACACGCTCCACGTGTGGGGCGAGCTGCCGATCGGCGGCAAGCCCGAGACCTTTGCGGCGCCGGTGCCGCGGCCCGCGAGTTGGTTCGCGGTGGCGTTGAAGGCGGCGCTGGGGCAGCGCGGCATCCGGGTGGAGGGTGAGGCGCGGAGCGTGCGCTGGCCCGATCCCTCGGCGGGGGGCGCGAACGGCGTCAAGCTCGGCGAGATTTCGTCGCCGCCGTTGCGCGAGCTCGTGGTGGCGTTCATGAAGCCGTCGCAGAATCTGGAGACGGATCTGATCTTTGCGCACCTGGGCGAATCGTTGCGCCCGGCGGAGGCACCGGCGTGGCGGACCTCCGAGGACATCGCGGTGGAGGCCCTGCAGGGCTTTCTCCGCCAGAACGCGCTGCCGGCCGCGGAGGTGCGCTTCGAGGAGGGCTCCGGGTTGTCGCGCAACAACCTGACCACCGCCAACGCCACGGTGGCGCTCCTGCGCTTCATGGCGGGGCATCGCGATGCGGGGATTTTTCTGGAGTCGCTGCCGGTCGCGGGCGTCGACGGGTCACTGCGCCGGCGGATGCAGGGCACGCCGGCCGAGGGCAATGTGCGCGCGAAGACCGGCTCGCTGCGTTTTGCGAAGTCGCTCTCGGGCTATGTCACCTCCGCCGCGGGCGAGCGGTTCGCGTTCAGCCTGATGCTGAATCGCGATCCGGTGCCGCCGGGCCGGAACGGCCGCGAGGAGCTGGATGCCATCGCGGTGCTGCTGGCGGGCTTCCGCGGGCGGGCGGAGGAAACCGGCGGGCGCTGATTCAGAATCTTTCTCTTTCGTCAGGTGCCGGGGAATTTCCCGGAAGAGAAAGATTAAGAGAAAGAGGAAAGAGAAAGACGCGGCGGGGAACGCCTTGTCGTATGGTGTAGGGCCGCACCTCGGTGCGCGCCAGAAATTGGGAACGACAGCCAGTGCGACTTTCGAGGCACGTACCAAGGTCCAGCCCTACACCTCGTGCTTGGTGTCGTCGGCGCGTCCGTACGCCTTTGGTCACGACCCGGCTGCGCCGCGAAATGCGTACTAGAACTGTCCCTGCACGCCAGCGGAGATCGTCGTGCCCTGCATCAGGAATTGCTGCATCTGATCCGGGATGCTGCGGTAGTAGCGCTGCGGTTCGTTGAAGAGATTGGCGATGTCGAGCTGCAGCGTGAGGTTCGGGCGCAGGCGGTAGGTCACGCCGAGGTTCACGATTTCGCGGGCGAACATGAAGATATTGCGCGACGGATTCACGGCATCGAAGGTCCGGATGTTTTCGCTGGTGTAGTTCCAGAGCAGGCGGGTGCCGAATTTCCGGTAGTTCCACGACAGGCTGATATTGCCGGTTCGCGGAATGAAGCCGGCGACCTGGCGGTTGCCGCGATAGGCGCCGACCGCGCCGAAATCGCCGTGCGTGTTGATGATCGTGTAGTTGGCGTTGAGACTCGTGCCTTTCAGGAACCCGGGCAGGAAGCGAAATTGCTGGATGTAGCTGAACTCCCAGCCCTGGGCGATGGCCTGGCCGGCGTTGATCGCCTGGATCTGGGTGTAACCGCCGTAGTCGCCATCGTAACCGTTGTCCGCACCTTCCGGGATCAGGCCGGTTTGCTGGCCGGTGACGATGTAATCGCGAATCGTCTTGTGAAACCAGCCGACACTCAGGCTGCCCGAGGGCTCGAAGTAGTATTCAAGCGAGGTGTCCCAATTCTTGGCCCGCTGCGGCCCGAGGGCCGGATTGCCGACGGTGAGCGTGCGCAGCGTCTCGTTGGCGGTCTCGGTCGGCACGGCGTTCTTGAGATCCGGGCGGCCAAAGCCGGTCGACCAGCTGGCGCGGCCCTTGAGATTGGCCGTGATGTTCCGCCAGAGATGGACGCTGGGAAACGCCTGCTCGTAGGTGCCGCTGCGCCGGCGGAAATTCGCCGCGAAGTCCCGCTCGGCCGAGCCCTCGGGATCGGCGAGCTGCTGGGCCGTCGTGCTCGAATTGACCGTGCGCTCCTTGGTCCAACCCCACGAACGCGTGTCGGTGCGCTCGGTGCGGACGCCGGCGAGGAAGCCGTTCTGCTCGAAGCGGCCCTGGGTCATGACGTATTTGCCGATGACCGTCTCCTTCGTCGAACTCGAGTTGATGTAGCGGTTGGAAAAATGATAATACGTGTCCTCCCGCCAGAGTGACGGATCGGTCGGCTGCCCGTTTTGAATGAACTGGGCGGCCTCCCACACCGGGATGTTGCGGCCGGTCTTCACCTTGTCCCACAACAGCACCGAAGGGTCCGTGGGCAGCGCGTCCCGGCCGACGTAACTCCAGCGCCGGCTCCGCCGCTCCAGCGCCACCGTCTGTTCGCGCACATCGAAGCCGGTCTTGAGGAAGGTGGTGACGATGCTGAACGGGAGCTTGTACCTCGCATTGGCGCGGACGTTGCGGACGAGGTGCACCTCGAGATTGCCGGAGTCGCTGGTCAGACCGTTGACCGAGGGGCGGTAGTTGTTGGGGTCCGTGAAATCGAGGCCGCCGTTCTGGATGAAACGCGGATAGAGATCGGACTGCGTGCGATCGAGAATCCAGCCGACGCCGGTCTGGCCGTTCGGCCCACGGATGTTGTTGGTGGCGGATCCGGTCAGGCCGTTGGGTCCGATAAACGGCACGTTGCCGATCCGGTTGACGAGCTGGCCCTCGGACCCGAGGAAGCGGTAGCGCGTGCGGCTCCACAGGGTGGCCCAATCGAGGTCGAGGACGCCGTAGGTGTGCTCGCCGCCGATGTCAAAGTGCCGCAGCCGCTGCTCGCGGTTGATCAACTTGGAAGTCACGTCGATCAGGGCGGTGGCGGTGGTGGTTGGCGAGGCATTCGCGGCGGTCGGGGCAGCGCGCACGGTCGTGATGCGATCCGTCCAGCCGCCCGGCACGATGCCGGTGGTGGTGGCGTTGGGGACGGTGGCGGTGCCCTGGGCGAAGGCGCGCGTCGTGTACTGGCGGCGCATCGGCTCCGGAGCGTCGTTGTAGATCAGGTTGAGCTTGAGAATGGTGTTGGGCGAGAGGCGGTAGTCCCACTTGGTGTTGATGCTCCGCTGCACCCGGTTGTTGTAGTTGTCGCGCGTCTGGTAATCCCAAAGGAAGGCCGGCGTGGTGTTCGTCTGCTGGAAATCCCGCGTCGACTGGAAGAAACCGAAGGCATTCTCGCTGTAGAACAGGTTGACCGAGACCGCGAGATTCTCCGCGTCGCCGCCGAAAACGGCGAATTTTTCCTGGTACGCGGCATTGAACAAGAGGTGGTTGCGATGCGCTTCGCGCAACGGCACCTGCTCGGTGAACCACGGGGCGGTGCGGGCGCTGATATTGTAACTGACGCGCCGCTTTTCCTTCATGCTGAGCGGCGAGCGGGTCTTGAAGTTGATCGCGCCGCCGAGGGAGTCGGCCGGCTTGTCGGGCGTGAGGCCCTTGATCAATTCGAGGGACTCGAACATCGCGCCGGTGAACGCGGTCATGCGCGTGTTGCGGTTCTGCGCGCTGAAACTCGACATCAGGCCACCGTCGATGCTGATGGTCGTCATGCCCGCGCCCATGCCGCGCACGCTGACGACCTCGACGACTTCGTCGCCGGGATTGCCGAAGGTGACGCCGGGCAGGCGGAGCGCGAGTTCCGTGGCGTTGAGGTTGGGCAGGTTGCCATAGGCGTCCATCGAGGCGACATTCTTCAGGTTGTCGGCGTTGCGCTGCTGCGTGATCGCGGCGGCGTTGCCCTCCTTTTCGCCGGCGACCTTGAACACATCGAGCACGTAGACCCCGCTCGTCAGATCGAAATCGCGGGTGGCGCGCTGGCCGGCGGCGACGGTCACGGTGAGCTTGAGCGAGTCGAGGCCGGTGTAAGTGGCGATGACCTCGTGGGTCCCGGCGGGCACGCCAGCGAGCACGTACCGGCCGGTGCGATCGACGAGCACGGAAAGACCGAGGGCCGGCAGTTCAACCTTGGCCCCTTCGAGCAAGTTGCCGGTGGTGACGTTGCTGACCGCGCCGGAGATGATGCCCGTGCCGGAGGTGTCGGCCGCGGCGGCGGATGGCGCGGCGCCGCCCAGCATCAGGATCACGGCAAGGGCGCCGGTGGCGCGGACACAGTGCCACCAGAGGGTGGAAAGAAGGGAGATCGCGGGAATTTTGCTCATGGTCATGTCTTGGTCTAAATGATTGCACGCCGGTGGGAGCAGGGGAGACTCGGCGCGCCCGAGGTCGCGGGCAGGAGAAGGACGTGACGAAGGATGGCGCCCGGGGCCAGAAGAAACTCCCTGCTTTTGCGTTTCCCAATCCGGCGAAACCCGATTCGCTCCCGCCATGCCGCTCAAAGTCCTCATCCTCGGCGCCAATGGCTTCATTGGCAGCTCGCTGACCCGCGCGATTCTCACCCAAAAAGACTGGGAGGTCTTCGGGATGGACATCGGCAGCCACAAGCTGGAGGACAGCCTGGGCGACGGGCGCTTCAAGTTTGTCGAGGGCGACATCACGATCAACCGCGAGTGGATCGAGTATCACGTGAAAAAATGCGACGTGGTCATCCCGCTCGTCGCGATCGCCAACCCGATCCAGTACGTCAAGGATCCGCTGCGGGTCTTCGAACTCGATTTCGAGGCCAACCTCGAGATTGTGCGCAAGTGCGCAAAATACCGGAAGCGCATCATCTTTCCGTCGACCTCCGAGGTCTACGGCATGTGTCCCGACCGCCAGCTCGACGAGTCCGCCAGCCCGCTGGTTTACGGTCCGATTGAGCGGCAGCGCTGGATTTACGCCTGCTCGAAACAGCTGCTCGACCGCGTGATCTACGCCTACGGGGTGCGCGATGGCGTGGATTACACGCTCTTCCGGCCCTTCAACTGGATCGGGCCGAAGCTCGACGACGTGATGGAGCCCAAGGAGGGCAGTTCGCGCCTCTTCACCCAGTTCATCTCCAACGTGATCTTCAAGAAGCCGCTGCAACTCGTCGATGGCGGGAAGCAGAGCCGCTCGTTCACCTTCATCGACGATGGGATCGACGCCCTGCTGCGCATCATCGAGAACCGGGACGGCTGTGCGTCGCGCCAGATTTTCAACATCGGCAACCCGCGGAACGACGTGAGCGTCGCGGAACTGGCGAAGCTGATCATCGCCGCGTTCGAGGATTACCCGGACTATCGCGAGCACGCGGCGAAGGCGAAGACGGTCGTCGTGCCGTCGGGGAAGTATTTCGGCAAATACTACCAGGACATCCAGCGGCGCGTGCCCTCCATCGCCAACGCGAAGAAGCGGCTCGGCTGGACGCCGAAGGTGAATTTGAAGAAGGCGATCCAGCTCACGCTGGACTATCACCTCGCGCACAAGGAATACCGCCTCGAGTGAGTGCGTATCCGAATTGTAGGAGCGGCTTTACGCCGCGATGATATTCAAATGGCCAAATCTTCTCGACCGGCTCTTTTCGTCACAGAGGTCACGGAGGACGAGCAAGAGGCCACAGAGCACTGGCATTTCTCTGTGACCTCGGTTTGGACCTCCGTGTGCTCTGTGTCCAAAGATCTGCTCCTTGGGGTGCCGGCTCAGCCGTATCCATGCAGTCGAATCACTTTTCACCGATGAACAGACGGAAACCAATTGGTGTAGGGCTGGCGCTTGCGCCACGCCGCGTGTTTCAATCGAAAAGCGGCACGCCGCGAGCGGCGGCCCTACACTCTATTGCATCGTTACGGCTCAGCAGAGGTAGCCCTGCCAGCTAGCGCCACCTTCCCGCCATGCCGATCCGCCTCGCCCTCAAGGTCGACGTCGACACCGACCGCGGCACGCGGGAGGGCGTGCCGGCGCTCGTGTCGGACTGCCGGGAGTTCGGGGTGCCGGCGTGCTTCCTGTTTTCGCTCGGGCCGGATCAGACGGGCCGCGCGATTTCGCGGGTGTTTCGGCCGGGCTTTTTCCAGAAGGTCAGCCGCACGAGCGTCGTCCAGATTTATGGCGTGCGGACGCTGCTCAACGGCACGCTGCTGCCGGCGCCGCACATCGGCCGCCGCAACGGCCATGTGCTGCGGGCCGTGCGCGACGCCGGCTTTGAGGTCGGCATCCACTGCCACAATCACTATCGCTGGCAGGACTACGTGCAAACGATGTCGCTCGACGAGATCCGGGCGGAGTTCGGCGCCGCGCGCGAGGAGTTCCGGCGGGTCTTCGGCGACGAGGCGCCTTCGGCCGGTGCGGCCGGGTGGCAGAGCAACGTCCGCAGCCGCGAAGTCTACGACGAGGCGGGCCTGCGGTACGCGAGCGACACCCGCGGGGCGTTCCCGTTTTTCCCGCGGATCGACGGGCGCGTGTTCAAGACGATCGAGATTCCGAGCACGCTGCCGACCCTCGATGAATTGATGGGTCGGCCCGAATATCCCGACACCGCGATCCCGGTGCACTACGAGTCGCTCCTGCGCGACGATCGGCCGAACGTGCTCACGATTCACGCCGAACTCGAGGGGATGGGCCGGCGGGGATTGTTTCGCGACCTCCTGGAACGGCTGTGCGGACACGACGTCGAGTTCGTGCGGATGGATGCGCTGGCGAACGAGCTTTTGGCGAATCGCGCCAGCATCCCGGTGTGCGATCAGGTGATGGCGGCAATCGACGGCCGGAGCGGCCTGGTCGCGACCCAGGTGGCGTAGGGCCGGTCACCGGGCGCGATCGTTTGGTCGGGATATTTCACGGCGCGGCCGACGCCGTAACCCACCTGCGGTGGGCAAGCCAATGGCGACAGAGGGGATGGCCACAAAAAGGCGCGAAAAATCGGAGGGCGAATGAAGCTCTCACGGCGCCTATAGGCGCGCGGATAATCTTCGCCCACCGGACAGATCCTTTTTGGGCCTTTTTGTGGCCATAAATGCCCTGGCGGCCTGCGACCGTTTTCGCTGATGGCTTGGCGGCTACTTTTCGATCCGCCGAAACAGCCACACGCCGAAGCCGATGAAAAGCAGGTTGGGCAGCCAGATGAGCAGGTCGGGGCGGTATTCGGGGTGCCGGTCCACCCATTTCACCAGCAGCGTGAGGATGTAGTAGCACAGCACGAGCAGGAGGGCGAGGCCGAGGTTGGCAGAAGTCTCGCGGCGCGAGACCTTGATTCCGAGCGGCACGCCGATCAACGCGAACGAAAACACCGCGAGCGAAATGTTGAATTTTTCCTGCACGATGAGCTCGGTCTTCATCAGCTCGCGGAAGCGCGCGCTCGCCTGGGCCGGCGTCGGATGGGGGACGACCGCGAGCCGCGATTGCTCGGCGCGGAGCTGCTCGTAGGTCAGCCACTCCTGTTTGACCCGCACCAGATCCTGGCCGAACAGGCGATCGAGCGAGATTCGGACCTCCTCGGCCTTTTCGACCGACGGCGCCTTGGGCGACTTGCTGAAATCCTCCGGGTTCATGGCGTCGCGTTCCTCCGTCTTGGCCCGGATGAGGGTCGGGATGAGGCTGTTCGTCGCCTCGTCGTAATCGAGCCGGCCGGACTCGGCCCGGACCAACCGTTTCACGCGTCGCTGCTCATCAAGTTCCCACAACCAGATGTCGCGGAAGACCGCGCCCTGCTTTTCGCCGACGTAGATGACGGCGCCCTTGAAGTCGCGGATGAAGGTCTTGGGTACGATGAAGCTGATCGGATTGGCGCGGGCGGCCTCGGCGAGCTCACGGTGATATTGCACCCGCGCCCAGGGCATCGACTCGAAGTTGATGTAGAGCGCGGCCGCGGCGCACAGCGTGCCCAGGACGAGCACCGGACGGGCGATGCGCATCACGCCGATGCCGGACGCCCGCATCGCCGTGATCTCGCTGTCGGCCGAGAGCCGCCCCAGCGTGAGCAACACTCCCGTGAGCATGCCCATCGGCAGGGCAAAGGAGATCGCGAAGGGGAAGATCAGCACCACGAGCCGCACGAACGTCTCGGACGTGATCTGCCCCGCCAGCAGTGGACCGAGCAAATCCTTCACGACGTTGGGCAGCGCGACGACGAAGGAGAACAATCCCACCGTGGCCACGCAGGTGAACAGGACACTCTTGAAGATGTAGCGATCGAGAAGATTCAAGCGGCAGGGGGCGGATGAAAGCCCGCCCCCCATGACGAGCACTCACGTTGGGGGAACAAGGAGCTTTGGCAAGGTGCGGGCGGGCCGGGCCGGCGGGCGCATTCCAGTTTCTAGAGAAGCTGGGAATGCCGCCGACTACAGCCGTGAGATTTTTTGGAGCTGCGACGCCACCGTCGCGGTTTCAACCGACGCGATGGGGCGTCGCGTCCCCATTGCCCAGAAAGTGAGATGCGGTGCAGGACGGCGCGATGTCGATTCGATCTCCGAATTCATGAATGTACCCAGGTGTAATTTTCGTTGGCGGAGGGCCGAGCTCCGCCGAGGCCACTTCGATGATGCGGCCAGCTCGGCCTCGACGGAGCTCGGCCCTCCATCGCCCGGCAGAAAACCACGCCGCTGTGCTCAACCCAGCCCCAAGGACAACTGCGGCCCGTCGTCGCGGCCGACGAGCGGGGCCGCCGGTTCGAGACACTCGGGGCCCTCGTGGCGCACGCTGTTGACCCGGGTCGAAACCGGGATCGCCGCCATCGCTTCCGCGGCGAACGGAATCAGCAAGGGCTGGAGCTTTTCCGGTTCCACCACCGTCCGATCCAGCCACCAGTCGACGTTCGCGGCCGGCAGGATCACGGGCATGCGATCGTGGAGCGGCCGGATGAGATCGTTCGGCGTGGTCGTGATGAGCGAACACGTTTCAAGTTCGACGCCATCCGGGCTCCGCCAGCTTTCCCATAGTCCGGCAAACAGGAATGGCTGCTCGTCCCGGAAATGAAAATACCACGGCTGCTTGGCGCGCCCGATGGTCTGCCACTCGTAGAAGCCGCTCGCCGGCACGACGCAGCGACGTTTGCGGA
>JBIJCX010000075.1:0-27355 GCA_044344465.1 Opitutaceae bacterium | reverse complement strand
GAAAGTCAATTCGGTGGTGCTTGTAAGTAGCTTAGAAAGCATGGTTTGCCAGGGTAGCTCAGTGGTAGAGCAGAGGACTCATAAGCCTTTGGTCGCCGGTTCAATCCCGGCCCCTGGCACCAATTTTAGGTCAACGACTTATCGCATATACCCCCGTTTCTGAGTTCGTGACCAATGTTCGTACGGCAATTCGAAGCGGGGTGATGTCACGCCGCGAACAGGTTCTGCCACGACATTCTTGCCGGCGCCCATGGCCCGTTCTCTCCCTCCTCATGCGGGCGGGTCTTGACGTGCTGCCGGCAAGGATGCTGGTTAACGTCTTTCCAGTCCCAATCGGCGCGGGGTGGCAGCGGGTTGATTGAAGCTAAGCCCCTTACCTCCGTCCGCGCCTCATCCCGTCATGAAAATCGAAGGCATCCTTTGCCCGAACGTCGTTCCCTTCAAGGCCGACCGGTCCATTCACGAGTATGAGCTCCGTCGTTATGTCTCATGGCTGATCGACAAAGGCGTCAGCGGCCTGTATCCGAACGGCAGCACCGGGGAGTTCATCCGGCTCAGTTTCGAGGAGCGGATTCGCGTGGTGGAGATTGTCGCGAGCGAGACCAAGGGCCGGGTGCCGATTCTGGCCGGCGCAGCCGAGCCCAACATCGACCTCGTGCTCGAAGCCTGCCGCCGTTACGCCGATCTCGGTTGCGAGGCCGTCTCGATTACCGGTCCGTACTACTTCAAGGTCAGCCAGGAGAGCATCGAACACTACTTCCGCGAACTCGCCCGGCGCACTCCGATCGACATCCTGATCTACAACATCCCGCAGTTCTCGAACGAGGTGAGCCTGGAAGTCGTCAAGCGGCTGGCGCTGGATTGCCCCCGCATCATCGGCACCAAGGACAGCAGCCGCGACATGCCGCGTTTCATGGCGACGCTGGCTGAGGTTAAGTCGCAGCGGCCGGACTTTGTCTGCCTCACCGGCTGCGAGGAAATCCTGCTGCCGACGCTGCTCATGGGCGGCGATGGTGGGACGATTGCCACGAGTGGAGTGGCGCCGGAGGCCATCATGAAGCTCTACCACTGTTTTCAGCGCGGGGACGTGGCCGAGGCCCGGCGGATCCAGTTCAAAGTTCTGGAGATCATCAAGACAATGTTTGCGGCGGGAAACTTTCCCGAGGGATTTCGTGAAGGAGCCGCGCTGCGGGGGTTTGATATCGGCCGGGCGCGACAGCCGCTCAGTGAGCGGGAAAAGGGCCACCTGGAGGACATCCGCTCCAAGCTGGCCTGCCTCCTCACGGAATGCGGCTTTCCCGAAGCCGCGCACGCCTGCCGGCCAACGGTCCCCGGGGTTGGTTTCGAACGCGTCGATATTGAGCGCATCGTCCGCAACGTGATTCAGGATATGGGCACGGCGAAAAACTAGAGGTCTCTCATGTCCGCCCGCCCGCGCTGCCTCGGTTTTGCCGAAACCCAGTTTCTCAGTATCACCGCCCTGGTCGCCGACGCCATGGCCAAGGGCGCCAACGTTCGACTGCTGGGATTGGAGCCGTCCGGCTCCGAGCGGATCCTCATTCGGATCGCCGCCGACGCTCCGGCGGACATTCAGACGGCCCTCGCTACCGCGGAGAAGACCGCCGCGCGCCTTGGCAGCACGGTGACCACGACACTGCTCGCCAATCCCGATGAAGCGATTCCGGCGCTGAACGCCGGCCCGTTGGCCCTCAACCCGCTCTACGGTGGCCGAGACGAACTCCGGCCCGCCGACTACCACCCCAATCTCAAAACCAGCATGAAAAACTCATCCGAAGCCCTCGGCATTCTCGAAACGCAGGGACTGACCGCGATCCTGGAGGCCACCGACGCGATGCTGAAGGCGGCCAACGTCAAACTCGTCGGCAAGGAGAAGATTGGCGCCGCCTATGTGACGGTCATCGTCCGGGGTGACGTGGCGGCGGTGACGGCCGCAATCGAAGCCGGCCAGCGCGCCGGTGCTCCGCTCGGCAAGATCATTGCCGCCCATGTCATCGCGCGGCCGCATGATGACCTTCTGGCCCTGCTGCCGTCATGCCCCGTTGGGCTGCGCTCGACGGGCGCCTGAGTGTGGCGCTGAAAACATTATCATGAAACCTCTCTTCGGAGTACTGCCGGTGGTTCAGGTGCCCTTTCTGGCCGACTTTGTGATTGATTTCGAAACGTTGCGGCGGGAGGTCGACTGGCTCTACAAGTGCCAAGTCGACGGTCTGGTGGTGGGGATGGTATCGGAGGTGCAGCGATTGACCGACGCCGAGCGCGATCGGCTGCACGCGACGCTCGTGGAAATGAGCGCGGGGCGGGGGCCGGTGGTGGCGAGCGTCGGGGCCGAAAGCCTGGTGCAAGCGCTCCGCCACGCCCGCGGGGCGGAACGTGCCGGCGCCGATGCCATGATGGCAATCCCACCGGCACTGACCCGCTGCGGACCCGAACAAGTATTCGCCTACTATGCCGGGTTGATTGAAGGCACGAGCCTCCCCCTGGTCGTGCAAGATGCCAGCGGTTATCTTGGCAATGCGATTCCCATCCCGGTGCAGGCCCGGCTATTCAGGGAGTTTGGCGACCGGGTAATGTTTAAGCCCGAAGCGCCGCCCATTGGCCTCAACCTGGCCGCGCTGCGCGAAGCGACCGGTGGCAAAGCGAAAATATTCGAGGGGACGGGCGGCCTGGAGTTGGTTGAAAGCCACCGGGTGGGAATCTCCGGGACGATGCCAGGCGCCGACGTGCCGTGGGCCATCGTGAAATTGTGGAACGCGCTGGAGAAGGGAGACGAAACTGCCGTCGCGGCGATTCATACGCCCCTTTGCGCTCTGGTGAATCTGATGACCAGCTTGGATGCCTTTCTGGCCGTGGAAAAACTCTTGCTGGTCGAGCAGGGCATCTTTTTGCACCCGCGCGTCCGTGGCCCCGTCGGATACGAACTCGACTCCGTCACAATTGCTGACGTGCGCCGCCATTTCCATTTGCTCCTGCAGGTGTGTGGCGCAGTGGAGGGCGAGAATTCCAGGCGCGAGGATTCTTGACCCATCGACAACCGCCTATGGCTTGGGCCTGACGGGCAGCTTGGCAGCGGGGTGACGGGCCAGCAGGGCGCAGAGACGGGCGACAACCTCGGGCTGCTGTGCGGCCACGTTCACGGTCTCAGCCGGATCATTTAAGTAGTCGTAAAGTTCGAGATCGGCGGGCTCAGCGGGGGTACGGATAGATTTCCATTCGACGAAACGGTAACGTTCGGTGCGGATGGCGCGGCCGAGCCACTCGCCCTTGCCCGGCCGCGGGCGTGGGAAGGCGTGATAGACGTGGTCCTTCACCTGCGTTGCGGGATCGCGGAGAACGGGCACCTGACTGACGCCGTCGATCGGCTGGGACCCGGTCGGCGCGGGCAGACCGGCGAGCGCGCAGAGGGTGGGGTAGATGTCCACGGTTTCGATGAGCGCGCGGGTGCGGGCGCCGGCGGTGATGCCGGGACCGGCGAAGATGAGCGGGATGTGGTTGGCCTCTTCGTAGTTGGTGTGTTTGGTCCAATCGCCGTGGGTGCCGAAGGAGAAACCGTTGTCGCCCCAGAGCACGACGAGGGTGTCGCCGGCGAGGCCGAGGCGGTCGAGTTCGTCGAGGACGAGGCCGAACTGGGCGTCCATGTAACTCGTGCTGGCGTAGTAGCCGTGGATGAGCCGGCGCTGCAGCTCGGGACTGACGGGCGGGTTGTCGGCGACGGGGTCGTATTGATTGAGTTCGCCGATGCCTTTGCCGGCGTAAGAGGGGGCGCCGGCGGGGAGCGTGGTGTGTTTCGCGAGTTGGAAGCGGGCGGGATCGTAAAGGTCCCAGTATTTTTTCGGAACGGTGAACGGCAAATGCGGGCGGGCGAAACCGACCGCCAGGAAGAACGGCTTGGCGCGCTCCTTGGCCGCGCGCAGGCGATTGACCGCTTCGCGGGCGACGCGGCCGTCGGCGTAGGTTTCGTCGGGCAAAGGGGCGGCTTCCCAAGCGGCGCCGCGGGGTAGTTGCTTGTTGGGGACGCCGGTCTGGATGTTGCCGAAGAAGGCCTCTTCGCGCGTGATTTTGCCGCCGGTGCTTTCGGGCAGGGCGTATTCGATCACCTTGTCCTTGAAATGCGGAACGCTGAAGGAGTGGGGGTCGCCGAGGTTGCCGTGGCCGACGTGGAAGACCTTGCCGAGAGATTCGGTGCGGTAGCCGTGGCGCTCGAAGTATTGCGGAAGCGTGACGGCGTGGGGGAGAACCTGGCGAAGATTGTTGCCGAGTCCGTAGAGACCGGTGGAGGTCGAGCGCGACCCGAGCATCAGGTTGAAGCGCGAGGGCGCACAGACGGCCTGGTTGCAATAGGCGAAATCGAACTGGACACCGCGCGCGGCGAGACGATCGACGTTCGGCGTGCGTGCGAGTCCGTCGCCATAGCTGCCGAGGAGGGGCTTCAAGTCGTCGACGAGGACGAGGAGGACATTGGGACGCGGGGCGGGGCGCGACCCAGCTGCGTGGAGTAGGGAGAAAGGCGAAAGGAGAAGGAAGGAGAGCGCGAAGACAGCAGGAAAAGCAGGGTGCGTGGCGATGGAAGCGGCGGAGAAGGGGAGAAGCTGTTTCATGGGATCACTGAGCGAACTTCTGCGCTTCATCAGGACCAGGCGTGGCATAGCGCGGGTCCTTGGCGCGGATGACGACGTCGCCGGCGGCGAGGCGGACGCCGAGGGGCACGAGAGTGAGGCCGGGCGTGTTGATGGTCTGCGCGTCGTCTCGGAGGTCGCGGGTGACGATACCAGCCGCCTCGAGATAGGTCCACTTGGCGTGCTTTTTGGGTTTGGTCCTGAGGAGCGCACGGATCTTCTCTCCGAGAACCTTATCGGAGTAGGGGGAGGGCATCTCGATGCCATGCTTCTTGGCCAACTTTCGACTGTAGTCCTTGCAGATGGTGAGCTGCTTGCTCAGCTGCTCGATGCTCTCCGGCGCCGTCGCGCCTGACTGCGCGAGTATCGTCTTCATGCGGGCCACGTGGCCGTGTTTTCGCTGCTTGAGCTTGCCGTGGTAGACGGCCCGTAGCCCCAAGGGCAGATTGAGCACGGCCGTGACCCCGCCAGCCATGAATGCCTTCTGGACGCGATCGACCTCCCGCTTGTCGATGTCGAGCAGTTGGGCGCTGGTTTCGTACGCGGGCGTGTCCACGGATACGAGCATGATGACGGCGGCGTCGCGTACGTGCCCAGGTGTCGCATCACTTCGCACCGCGCCCTTGAGAAGTTCGATGTCTTCTCCTGTGAGATTGAAAGACCTGCGAGGAGGTCTCGGCATTTCAAGGGGCAGCTAAAGTCGCCATGCGTACGGATAGCGATATCGGCACCCCTCTCGCTCGCTCAACCACTATTGTGCGTGACCTCGGTAATCGATGAGATGCAGGCCGGTCTTGATCTCGTTAAATGAAAGAATGAGTCGGCGGCCCATCAATTATCGCGATCCGCGGTCGGGCTGATGACGTTCGGTTGAACGGCGAGGGCGGAAACTTGAAACCCCTGCGGAGGGTTGCCCCGCAAGGGCTCAATCTCCCCGAATGATAGAGATGAAGCAACCAACCGGGGAAAGGGTGATCAGCGATGAGAACTCGCGCGCGGCCTTGTGGCCGGTGCTGACTAAAATCGATGGGGATCTGGCGATGCAAGCCTGCGCGGAGGGCTGTCGCTGTGGTGGCACCCTCCATCGGGCGGACTATCCGCGCAAGGTCCGCGGGGTGTACCGCGCGGTCAGTATCAAGGCGAAGCGGGATAGCTTTTGCTGCGCCGAGGAAGGCTGCCGCCGCCGGGTGACGCCCGGTTCGGTGCGCTTCTTGGGCCGCCGGATCTACGCCGGATTTATTGTCGTCTTGCTGACGGCGCTGCGGCACGGCTTGTCGGCGGATCGGGTGCAAGTGTTGCGGGAGCAACTGGGGGTGGAGCAGCGCACGCTCGAGCGGTGGCGGGAGTGGTGGCTGGAGCAATTTGCCTCGGGCCGGCCCTGGCGGCTGGCGCGGGCGCGCTTTATGCCGTTGCTCGACGAAGCGACGCTGCCGTGGTCGCTGTGGACGCGCTTTTGCGAGCACGGGAGCACGCCACTCTTGGAGCTGCTGCGCTTCCTGACGCCGTGGTCGATCCGCGTGGCGCCGGCAAACTGAGGGGCGTGCGGCGGCCCGCAGAGGTTGCCAATCGATCCGGTAACCAGGGCGGGTAAATCGCTGCCGCATGGACTCGAAACCTGCTCTTACCACTCCTTCACTCTTCCCACCCGCCCGCTGGGCGCATTTGCGCTTCAGCGTGGTGGGCCCGCTGTTGGCCTCGCCGCCGGCGCGCGGCGAACTGCACGAGCGTCTGCGGGCGCTCGCCGATCAAGCCTGGCGCCATCCGACCAGCGGCCAGTGGGTGCACTTTGGCGTCTCGACGATCGAGCGCTGGTATTACCGGGCGCTGCGGGCCAAACAGGACCCGGTGGAGGTCTTGCGGCGCAAGGTGCGGGCCGACGCCGGCGGCTTCCCCGCGCTGCCCGCCCCCTTGGCCGAGAAACTGATCGCCCAGTATCGCGCCCATCCGCCGTGGAGTTATCAGCTGCACGCCGACAACCTGGGGGCGATCGTGACGCAGGAGCCGGCTTTGGGCCCGTGTCCGGGCTACGGCTGTGTGCGGCGCTTCCTCAAAGCGCACGGGCTGTTTCCCCGCCGGCGGCGGGGGTCGGTGCATAGTCCCGGCGCGCAGGCGAGCGAGGCGCGTTTCGCCGCCCGGGAGACCCGCAGCTATCAGAGCGAGCAGGTCAACGCCCTGTGGCACCTGGACTTCCACCACGGCAAGGTGCGGGTGCTCCTGGCCGACGGCCAGTGGGGCTATCCGCTGTTGCTCGGCATCCTCGACGACTGTTCGCGGCTGTGCTGCCACCTGCAGTGGTATCTGCGCGAGGGGGCGGAGGAACTTTGCCACGGCCTGTCGCAGGCCCTGCTCAAGCGGTCCCTCCCAAGAGCATTAATGAGCGATAATGGATCGGCGATGGTGGCGGCCGAGACGACGCAGGGGCTGGTGCGGCTGGGGATAGTCCATGAAACGACCCTCCCTTTTTCGCCCGAGCAAAATGGCAAGCAAGAGCGCTTTTGGGGCCAGATCGAAGGCCGGCGCGCATACCTGTATGATTTCGAAGATCTCAGGGCCCATCTCGGAGAAGAAACAATCACGCGCGCGGTCGATCGCTTGCTAAGTGGTTCGGCTGAGTCAGCGAGGGAAATTGTTGAAACTTATCGGGCCGTGATGCGGGCGCAGAAAGGTAAAGTGGGGTTGTACAAGGCAAGAAACCTCAGTGCGGCGACGGCTAATAGGCGGCTTTCCGCAATTGAATCCCTGGTGAAGCAGGCGCGGGGGTGGGGAATGATTGAATGGCAGCTCTACATCCAAAAGGAGAAGCGGTCGCCGGTGCGCGATAGCCGACCGGCTTGCCTGGATGATATCGTTCGTCTCTTTGAGCACCTGGAGCAGCTTCGACATTCAGAATCTGTATTGCGCGATCGTGCCATTTTGCGCCTCCTTTTTGATACTGCGCTGAACCGCGGGGTGATCGCTGGACTCGACTGCACTGATTACTTTGCAGAGTTTGGAAAACTTCGGGTTAGGCAACGCGGAACGAACTCGTACGTACGGACGAATCTCAGTGCCGAAACAGCCGCTGCAATCAAAGCTTGGCTGAAGGTTCACGATACGCGCAGGGGCGCGATGTTCATCAACTTTGACCAAGTGCATAGAACGAAGCGAGGGTTGAGGCTGAGCGAGTCGGGGATATACAAAATGGTCCGATTGAGGGCGAAAGAAGCGGGCTGCAAAGGTGCGATTAGGCCGCACGGGATTCGCCATGCAGGAGTCATGGTCGCGATGGATATCGCGCACCAGCGTGGCTTCTCGCTGAGACAGGTTGCGGAATTCTCTGGTTACAAACAGATCAGCGCTCTTCGACGCCAAGTCTCGCTAAATCAGAGAGCCGCGGAGGATCTTCCAAACGCAATTGCGGCAAAGGTAGGCAGGAGCGCGAAACGATCGGCGAGCTAACGGCCGGTTTCACGGCGGCGAGCGAAGGACGGGGGCGGCTGTGTTAGGCTTTCAACGCCTAGTTTACGCGGGAGTGTTCTCCATGGAGTGCGATGGCCGCGCGCCCCTTGAAGGAATCACTCTTGCCTGCTCGAAATGGGCTGGGGACGAGGCAGGGGACATGGATGGTTCCACTTTTGCCTCCAATCCGAATCACTTTTGCCACCGGATTCCACATGCTTGATGCTCTTCCTGAATTACTTGCTGACTTAACATAATGTTCATTGTGCGGTGAGTGTCCTCTGGTTATCGGTCGCCGTTCAGGCGGACCAGTCACCGGCAATGTCCGACAGTCGATTGCGGCCAGCCAACTTCAACGGGCCGGACCCCAGTGACGGGTGAACGGATAATAAACGAAAATCGGCCGTCCGACGACGTCCTTGGCCGGCACAAATCCCCAATACCGACCATCCTGGCTGTTGCCCGAATTATCGCCCATCGCAAAATACTTTCCGGCCGGGATCTCCAGTCGCTCGCCGCGGCCCAAATATGTGAACGAAACCGGACTATTGAAATAGCCTTTGTAGCTTCCTGCCCGCCGCGCGTTGTCCGCAAACGCCGATGAACCTTCAATCGGCGCCGCATTCCGATAAAGCACCGGTTCCCGAATCTCCAGTTTGTCACCCGGCGTACCGACCAACCGCTTGATGTAATACTGCTCCAGTTGTCGCCCCGTCTCGCGATCCTGCATATAGGGGCTCGTGATATGATCGGTACGGAAAACAAATCCTTGCCCCACCTTGGGTGACATAAAATGGTAACTGGCCCGATCCACGAAGAGTTGATCTCCGGTGATGATGTCGAAGGACAGGAACGGCTTCCCCTTTTCCGCCGCACGCTCCAGCGTAACCAGGCGGACTCCGCCCGCTCCCCGGGTCGACGCCTCGGCCAAGTCGGAAAGCTCCCGCTCTGAGAGTCCGGTCAATTCCCGAAACGTCCAATCAAAGTCGAAATCCCCCGGCACCTGCAAACGGACCGGCGTATCATTAACCAGAAACGTGTATTCCTTATTGACGGTTGGGAAAATCAGCCAGTTACGCCCAGGCTTGGTCTCAACATAGAGCCGGCCGCCCCCGCGATACACCGGCACGGATATCCGGCCTGATTCCGGAGCGACAAGTTCCTTCCGCTGGGCGCCGAATAGCGCGAACCGCACGACCTTCATCACCGCCCCCGGCGCGTCGGCCGGATTTTTCCAGACTTCCGGGGTCATGCCGTTGTAAGTCGGCCACATCGAGTTCGTCGGAATCTTGAAGGGCTGGATGAAATAGGTGCGGATCCCGAGAATCACGATGGCCGCCACGAGGAAAAACTCGACGTTTTCAACCAGGGTCGTCTTCGGATAGATCGCCCCACCCGTCCGGCGCAACACCTCCTCGAGCCGCTCGATCGCGAGCTTGAGTTTTTCAGTTCCAGCGCGCTCCTTGAGCAGGGTCCTGAGCCCCGCGATGTGTGACTGCAGATCCCCCACTTGGGCGTCCGTGAGCACATCCCGGCGGAAATGATAGACCTTCTCGGCGAGTTCGAGCCAGTTGCCCGCGTTGTCGCGCATTTTTTTCTCTGGCGATGCAAAGAAGCCAAACATGAGGATGGAGTTGGAGTTCCGGGACCAGATCGGATGCGGCCGGGTCGGCCGTCAGTTGTTCTGCAACACTTTGATAAAGGCGTCGGGCGGGATCGAAACCTTGCCGATCAGCTTCATCTTCTTTTTGCCCTCTTTCTGCTTGTCGAGCAGCTTGCGCTTGCGGCTGATGTCGCCGCCATAGCATTTCGCGGTCACGTCCTTCCGCATCTCCTTCACGTTGTCGCGGGCAATAATCTTGCCGCCAATGGCGGCTTGGATCGCGACACGGAACATCTGCGGCGGGATGATCTCGGCGAGTTTCTCGCAGAGCTGCCGACCCCGGGCTTCGGCCTTGTCCCGGTGCACGATGCACGCAAAGGCATCGACCGGGTCGCCGTTGATCATGATGTCCATCTTCACCAGATCGGCGGCTATGTAGTCGCCGAGGTCGTAATCCATCGAACCGTAGCCGTGGGTGACGCTCTTGAGCCGGTCGTTGAAATCGACGAGGATTTCGTTCAGCGGCAGCACGCAGTGCAGCATCACGCGGGTCGTGTCGAGGGTGTCGGTGTGTTCGTTTACACCGCGCTTCTCCATGATCAGGGCGAGGATGTCTCCCATCGAATCGTTCGGAATGATGATCGAGGCGCGAATCGTCGGCTCCTTGATTTCGAGCATCGTCCCGGGGTCCGGCATGTTGACCGGGTTGTCGACCTCGATCTGTTCCCCCCCGTGCTTCACCACCTGATAGATGACGCTCGGATACGTGGAGATGATCTCCACGTCGTGTTCGCGGCGGATGCGCTCCTGGATGATTTCCATGTGGAGGAGCCCGAGAAAGCCGCAGCGGAAACCAAAGCCGAGGGCGAGCGAACTCTCCGAAGCGTAGACGAACGCCGCGTCATTGAGCCGCAGCCGGCCGAGCGCAGCCTTGAGCTTCTCGTAGTCGTCGCTTTCAAGTGGATACAAACCGCAAAACACGAGGGGATGGACATCCTTGTAGCCCGGCAGCATCTCGGTGGCGGGCTTGATCGCGAGCGTGACCGTGTCCCCGGTCTTGACGTCGGCGGTGTTCTTGATGCTCGAGACAATGTAGCCGACGTCGCCCGCGCCCAGGGAACCGATTTTTTCCATCTTGGGCATGAACACTCCGACCTCCTTCACCTCGGCTTTCTGGCGGGTGCTCATCAGCATCATCATGTCACCGGCCTTGATTGACCCGGAAAACACGCGCACGTAGGTGATCACGCCGCGGTAGGAATCATAGAGGGAGTCGAAGACGAGCGCCCGCGTCTGCGGATAGTCGGACCAGCGCGGGGGCGGCACTCGCGCGACAATGGCCTCCAGGATATCCGTGATGCCGATGCCGGCCTTGCCGCTGGCCAAAATCGCCTCCTCGGCCGGAATCGTCAGAATATCCTCCAGCTGGCGGGAGCAGAGCTCAAGATTGGCGCTGGGAAGATCAATTTTGTTGATGACCGGAATGACCTTGAGCTTCTGGCCGAACGCGAGGTGGGCGTTTGCCACCGTCTGGGCCTCGACGCCCTGTGAGGCGTCAATCAGCAGGACCGCGCCCTCGCAGGCGGCGAGCGAACGCGAGACTTCGTAGGAGAAGTCCACGTGGCCCGGAGTGTCCATGAGGTTGAGCTTGTAGTTGTGCCCGTCCTTGGCCCGGTAGGTCATAGTCACCGGATGCGACTTGATCGTGATCCCGCGCTCCTTTTCGAGATCCATCGAATCCAAGTGCTGTTCGGTCATCACGCGCTGTGCGACCGTGTTGGTGTACTCGAGCAACCGGTCGGAGAGGGTCGTCTTGCCGTGGTCAACGTGCGCGATAATGCAGAAATTGCGGGTGTATTTTACGGGCATCGTTCAGGCGGCCAGATCGGCGAATTCGGAGAAGCTTTTTACGGTCCACAGTTTTTCGGTGCGGCGCGCAAGTCCATTGAGCACTCCGGCGGGTCCGAGTTCCCAAAATTCGGTGGCGCCGGCCCGCGCCGCGCTGCGCATGCAATCTTCCCACAACACCGGAGAAACGACCTGACGCACCAAGGCCGCCTTGATCGCCGCAGGTTCACTGACGGCTTGGCCGGTGGTATTGCTAAACACGGTAAATCGCGGCGCCGCAAACGGGATGCCTTCGAGGAACGCGGCAAAGGCCGCCCGCGCCGGCTCCATCAGTCTGGAATGGTAGGCGCCGGCGACGTTGAGCGGCATGATCTTCTTGATCCCACGTTCCTTCGCCGCCTCCACCGCGGCCCCGATGCGCGATTTTTCCCCGGAAACGATGATTTGGCCGGGCGCGTTGAAATTTGCCGCCTCAATATCGAATTCCCGGCATAGGTTCTGCACCGTCGCCCGCTCCTCCCCGATGACCGCTGCCATGCCACCGGTGCTCTGGTCACATGCCTGTTGCATCAATTGACCTCGCTCGGCGACCACCCGAAGGCCCGTCGCAAAATCGAACACCCCTGCTGCGCAATAGGCCGTGACTTCACCAAGGCTGAGCCCGAGGGCAAAATCCGGCCCGTTTTCGGCCACTCGACCGAGTTCGCGCAACGCCGCGACCACGGCAATACCATGCACAAATAGCGCTGGTTGACAGACTTTCGTCTGCGTGAGCTCGACCTCCGGTCCATCAAAACTGACTTTTGCCAAGTCCCAGCCCAAGACCTGTCCCGCCTCGTCATAAAGCGCGCGCGCCGCGGCCGAGTGCTGATGAAGCGACTTGCCCATGCCCACCTTTTGGGCGCCCTGTCCGGAAAATAAAAAGGCCAATGCCATGGTTGAAACCGGCAAGACAATCGCCCGCCGTCGCTAAATCCAAGCCCTAAAAACGTTTCAAGGGCTTGAAGTATTTTTCGTCGGTCATCGGTTTCGCGAATTCCGGGACTCTCCCCGGTGCCGACGCCGGAATCCCTGCGGGTGCCGAAACCGCCGGCGCAAAGATCCTGGGCGAGGGTGCCGCCGCAGGCAACGAAACGGGACTCGAGGACAGCGACGGAGGCACATTGAACGCCTGCAGGTACGGATTTTCTTGCGGGGTCGGCGCGACAAACGCCGGCTTGTTGGTCCCGGCGAGTCCAATCGCGATGTCTGGCGCTACGATCCCCGACAATTCTCCGGCAAAGGGTGCCACCGGCGCCTCGTTGCGCGGAGAAGATTCGCCGGCGCGCGACCCCTGCAACCCCGGCTTGAGCAACGCATAGTCCGTAGGTGTCATCCAGTCGGAGAGAAAGCGGGTCAGCGGGTTCAAGGTCGGATCGAGTTCCTTTCGTTCCGCTTGGAACGTCGAATGCGCCTCATCTTTCGCCATCGAGCGCTTCGACTCGACAGGTTCCTCATCTTCGGACTCCGGACCGCGTAAGGTGCTTCGGTCGCCCTCGCGCTGCCCCAGTTGCTCTTTGCGCAAGTCATTGCGCAGATCGCTGCGCAGGTCATTGCGCAAGTCGTCGCGGGCGTCGGTTTTTTTCTGCATCGCATCGACCAGCCAATTGGCGGACTTCTTCCCCGCCTTCAGGGCCTTGGGTGCGTTCCGCGGTCGAGTTTCCCCGGAGTTGATCTGAAGTTCCGGCAAACCAAATTGGGGCAGATCGCCCTTCGATGGGCCGGAACCGTCCCGCGCCGCCTTAATCGTGTCGAAGTCGCGCTGGGTCGCCTTGATCGCATCCTCCGTCGGCACGGCTTGGGCCACCGGCTTGTCTTCGGCCGCCGCGGCCGCAACCGCGAAAAGCGCGCAACAGGCTGTGAACGGGAGGCGCATGCGTGGGTGACGGAATCAGGACTTGATGAAGATGCCCTTCAGATTCATCTCGAGCTGCTGCGGATTTGGCGAATGCCGCAACCCGTCGGCCTTGCTGATCCGGCCTGCCTTGATGAGCCGGTAAATATCCTTGTTGAAGGAAAAATTCGACGAGTCGCTTGCGCTCTCGAGGATGCCTTGGATTTTTGGAAACTGTCCCTCGAGGATGAGGTTCTTTACTGTGGCGTCGGCGGTGAGAATCTCGTTCACCGGCTGCCGACTCGTACCCTCGATCGTGGGGATGAGTTTCTGGCAGACGAAGCCACGCAACGATCCCGAAATCGCGCGCCGGGCCTGCTCCTGCTCTTCCGCGGGAAAAAATTCAAAGAGACGCGTCATCGATTGTGCGACCGTTGACGCATGCATGGTCGAGAAAACCAAGTGGCCGGTTTCCGCCGCGCCGATCGCCGTCTCGAACGTTTCGCGGTCGCGCATTTCACCGATGAGGATGATGTCCGGGTTCTGGCGCAGCACCGCCTTGATCGCCAGTTCGAAGCTCGGCACGTCGAGCCCGATCTCGCGCTGCTGGAACAGGCATTTGTCGTCCTGAAAAGTGTACTCGATCGGGTCCTCGATCGTGACGACATGCTTGTCCATGTTCTGGTTCACCCAGTTCATCATTGCGGCCATGGTGGAGCTCTTGCCTGAACCAGTCGCGCCGCAAATCAGGAGGATGCCGTCCTTGGCCTGCACCAGCTTGATCAGCGCATCGGCGGTGGCGCCGAGGCCCAGCTGATCGAACGTGGGCACATTACTCTTGATGTGACGCATCACGATGCTGACGAGCCCGCGCTGGTGAAAGGCGTTGACGCGGAAACGACCGATGCCCTCGAAGGCGTAGGCGAAGTCCACCTGCCCCTCGTCGTCCCAGCGTTTCTTGAATACCCGCGGCACATGCTCGTCCACAAACGCCTGGGCGTCGGGGCAGCCGATCGGATCCATGTCAACCGGCTTCAATTTGCCCGCGAGGCGGACGTAACCGGGCTTGTTGGACTTGATGATCACGTCGCTCACCCCGCTGTCCACGGCGAGCTTGAGCAGATCGTTAATCATTTCGGTGTGTGGTGTGGGGGGCGGCATGGAAAAAAGCGTTGCGGATTCCGTAATTCGCCCTGCTCTGTTCAGCAAGGCTTCATTGCTACAATTACATGAAACTTCGCCCGCTCACCGGCACGATCACCGCGCTCGCCACTCCCTTTCGACAAGGACAAGTCGCTTTTGACGACCTGAAAAAGCTGATCGCACATCAGATCAAGGGCGGCATTGACGGGCTCGTGCCGGTCGGCACGACCGGTGAATCGCCGACCTTGAGCCACGAGGAGCACATGGACGTAATCCGGTTCGTGATTGCCGAGGCCCGTGGCCGGGTGCCCGTGATTGCGGGCACCGGTTCTAACTCGACGCACGAGGCCGTTGACCTCACCAGGCTGTCCCATGATGCCGGTGCCGATGCCATGCTGGTCGTTGCCCCGTATTACAACAAGCCCAGCCCGGAAGGCCTGTTCCGGCATTTTTGCGCCATCGCTGAGGCAACCGACAAACCGATCATCCTTTATTCTATCCCCGGACGCTGCGGCATCGAAATCGGTGTCCCGCTCGTCGAGCGCCTCCGGGCGAAATTCCGGCACGTCGCGTGGCTGAAGGAAGCCGGTGGCAGCGTCGATCGTGTCGATCAATTCAAGCAGGCGCTGGGCGCGGATCTCACGGTGCTGAGCGGCGATGATTCCCTGACGCTGCCGTTCATGGCGGTTGGGGCCGAAGGTGTGATCAGCGTGGCTTCAAACCTGTTCGTCCGCGAAATCAGCCGGATGGTGACACTGGCGCGCGCCAACGACTATGCCAAGGCGGCAAAGATTCACCGCCGGCTTTATCCCGTCTTCAAGGCGTTGTTCATCGAACCAAATCCCGCGCCGATCAAGGCCGCCCTTGCCCGGGCGGGCATCATTGGCTCGGCGGAGGTGCGGCTGCCGCTGTGTGAGATGACCGCCGCCACCGCAGCGGTGCTCGTGCTGGCATTGGCGAAACTCGATTGAGGACCGCGCCATGGGACCCACTATCCTGATCAATGGGGCCAAGGGTCGCATGGGCCAGGCGGTCGCCGCTGCCGCCCGGGACATGGGCCTCGACATCGGTGAAGCCGTCGATCTCGGTGACGATATGGGACGAGCGCTGGACAAATGCGACGTTGTGGTCGATTTCAGCTCCCATGCGGCCACGAGGTCGATGCTCGAACTGGCGGTCGCCAGGCGAAAAGCGGTCGTCTTGGGAACCACCGGCCACGACGCCGGGGAAAAGCGTCAGTTGCTGGCGCTCGCTGCAAACGTGCCCTGCGTATGGGCGGGGAATTTTTCGGTCGGCGTCAACCTGCTGTTTGCGCTGACCCGACGCGCGGCAGCCGTATTGGGGGCTGATTACGACACCGAAATCGTCGAAATGCACCATCGGTTCAAAAAGGACGCTCCGAGTGGCACGGCCGCGCGATTGCTCGAGATCGTTCTCGAAGAACGCCGGCTCGCAACCGAATCGGTCCGCCATGGCCGCCATGGCATCACCGGCGAGCGCAAACCGACCGAGGTTGGCATGCACGCGTTGCGCGGCGGTGACGTCGTGGGCGACCACACCGTGCTGTTTGCCGCGCTGGGTGAGCGGATCGAACTCACACACAAGGCAAGCGATCGCGCGATATTTGCCCGCGGCGCGCTGCGAGCGGCCCAATGGGTGGTGACTCAGCCAGCCGGGGTCTACGACATGCAGGATGTACTGGGCTTGAAGTGAGGCGGTTCGGTGGGTCTTGGCCGCATGCTGCGGTGCTGGCGGTCGTGTTTTCGACTCGCGCCCCACCCTCTGTCCCCCGCTACTACGGCCGTGATCACTTCCATCCAAGGCACGCTTTCCGCCACTGCGCCGCTGCGCGTAATTGTCGAGTTGAATGGATTTGGCTACGAAGTGAACGTCCCGGTCACGACGGCGGAGAAGCTGCCGCCACCCGGATCAGCGGTGAAGCTGCACACCTTGGTCATCTATCGTGAGGATGCGCAAACGCTCTACGGTTTTGCCACTCCGGCGGAGCGTGATTTTTTCCGACTGATGATTGAAAATGTCACCGGCGTGGGCCCAAAAATGGCGCTTACGATTATGAGCCGGCTGTCGCTGCCGCTGCTTGAGGGTGCGATTCGGGCGGGAGATATCGGCACCCTCGCCAGGTGCCCCGGCATCGGCAAAAAAACCGCCGAGCGGCTGGTGGTGGAACTCAAGGCAAAAGTGGGCGGCTCTGGCGATGAGACAACCGCCGCGGGTGAAGCTCCGGCGACTGAAAATCCAGCCGGCAGCCCGCATCGCGATGCGGTCGCCGCACTCATCGCCCTCGGTTACAAGGCTGCAGACGCGGATCAGGCGGTTCGCCGGGCCGTGCTGAACCTCGGCCCGCGAACCACGACCGAGGCACTAATCAAAAAGGCGCTGGGCGCTTGAGGTTTGCGTTCTTTTCGCCCCTTCGACCAACAAGAAAGTCGGCCGACGGGCCGCCTTTTCGCGTAGCTCCGATGCCGCCAATCGACTACTTCACGAATCGAAATGCCGTCATCTCGATTTCTGCAGTCGCGGCCGCCCCGTTGCCCAACGCGCGGGCATCCGGGCGCAGATTTACAGGGCGAGCTTCAAACCGCAGATCCTCCGGCGGGACCCGTTGCGGAAGGGGCGTGAGTTGTACGGTGCGCATCCAGTCGAACTGGGCATTGCCAGGCCCGACGTTTGGCGCCAGCACACTACCGGATTCGATCCCTCCGGCGCGCAATCGGGGCCCACGAACGAACGTGGCCGGCGCCGGTTCGCGTGATACCGGCACGCTCACGGTCTGGGCGATTGCCCGGGTTCCGCCGGCTGAAACGAAGTTTTCGGCGGTCACGGTGGCGGACGCCGAGGGTCCGGTCCGAAAGTCGCGTGCGACCGGCTGAGATCCGGCGGGCAACCGGGCTCCGCCTGAATCCGGTCTGGTCCCGGAGAAAATCAGAGCTACGCATGCGGCCGCGGTGACAAATCCACCGACGGCATAAAGCCCGGTTCTGTTTCGGGCGCTAACGGCGGGTTCAAACGCCACCAACTTTCGCTCCCCTGCTGGCAGAGCTTCGGACTGAAAATCAGCCGCGAGCACCCGACAGGCCTTTTGCATCTGGCAGTATTCGCGGTAGAGACGCCGCCGGCTTGGATTTGCCTGCACCTCAGCCTCGAGCCGAGCCGCATCAGTCGCGGATATCTCGTGGTCGAGATAAAGATTCAGCAGTTCGATAAACTCAGAGTCTTTCATTTAAAGTCCTCGCCTAGTTTCGCGCGCAGGCTTTCGCGAGCACGGGCAATTCGGCTTTTTACGGTCCCGACTGAGATGCCGAGTATCTCGGCGATTTCTTCGTAGGCCATGTTCTTAACGTTTCGCAAGATAAGAATCTCACGGTGCTTGCTGGAAAGTCGCTCCATCCCCTTCCCTATGCGGGAAACAAATTCCTGCGAGACCGCGATATCGTCCGGCGACTCGACTTCGGCGGGGATAATGTCGGCGAGGGTCATGTCGTTCTCGGCGCTGACCGGGGCATCAAATGAAACGGACTTGTCGCGCTTTCGCCGCCACCAATACCAGTACCGATTGCGCGCGAGATTCGTGGCTATTTGGTAAAGCCAGGTCGAAAAGGCGGAATCGCCACGAAAATTGGCCAGTCCGCGGTGTGCGCGGATGAAGGCATCCTGGGTCACTTCTTCTGCGTCCTGCTGGTTTCGCAGCAGCTGGTGCACCATCGAGTATATGCGGTCCCAGTAACGGGACACCATCTCGTCAAACGCCGTTTGATCGCCGTTCTTGAAACGGTCAACCAGCATGCGGTCGAGGGCAACTTCTTGAGCTTTGGCAGACATGCGTTCTGCATCGCTCTGATACGAATATTTTTGAATTGTTCCCAAAATCGGCGGAGTGACGGCGGAGTGACGGTTTGCATACGCGACCGGTGACATCCGGTCAATGTCTCGTCACGCGCGCCGTAGTCACGCGCGGCGGAAAATACTTCCGGCAAGGCCTTACGGGATCATTTTGAGACGATCGTGGTCCGAAGACTGACGCCCCAGGGGTCTCCAATGCTGGTGGCTCAGTGGCTTGGTCGAAGTGTCCATCCGCCTCGTCATTCATTCATCGTTAGGGGACGCTTCGGGAATCCTTCGGGGGACCTTCGAGCCAGGCTCGCACTGAGATCGACCTGCCCGCTCGGGTCGATCTTGTCTCTGGAGCTATCGGGCGAGTATCGTCGCAACCCGGCCGCGATCCCGCGGTCGGATTGAAAAAAGTCACGCACGCTTGCCAGCGCCACGCCGGCTCTCCACAACAAACAGTCATGTTTCCGTGTGCCCACACTTCAGCAGATGCACCTTGTTCTTTTGCCAGCCGTGGCGTTGGCTCGCGTTCGGTTAAAGGTTGATGAAAGCTCACTGGAAATCGCACGAAGGCGGAATCACTTTCCTAAACACTTGATGCGGTGGTAGCTCAGCCGGACAGAGCAACGGTTTTCTAAACCGTCGGTCGCGAGTTCGAGTCTCGCCCACCGCGCCATCAACGATCTAATTTTCCGATCATGGATTCATTCAGTGGCCGACTTTTAGTTCCCGAGCAATTCGCCCTTGACCGACTCGTTTCGCGCCCTACGTTTCGCTCCCTTGTCCCTATCACGGGGTGGTAGCTCAGTTGGTTAGAGCGTCTGCCTGTCACGCAGAAGGTCGCGGGTTCGAGTCCCGTCCATCCCGCCATTTGTAAAAAGGCCCGTTTCCCTCGGAAACGGGCCTGTTCTATTCGTAAACATAAAGTTACGATGTATGGTTGATTGAACACGATTGGACCCAATTGAACTCAATTATGCACGATTTGGGCTTTTTGGAGCCACCAAAGAGCCACTGAAACTGGTCGCTCAACGCTCAACCGGAAAAACGTCATGGAGATCACTGGACCCTTCCTCGACCGCGGCAAGAAGCGCGACCATCTGCCCAGTTGCTGGTTCCTGCGCTACTCGACTCCAAAACTCAACCAGGATGGCACGTCACAGTTGAACGCCAAGGGGCGCCCGGTGCTTCTGCGCCACCGGCCGTACTACGCGAGCAAGCAAAAAGCCGAGGCCGACAAACCAAGACTCGTCGATCAGCACCGCACGGCTGGCGCCGGTGACTTTCTTTTCGATCGCAGCGCGGCCGATAACTACTCGGCGGCGAAGAAAATCATCGGCGATGTTCCGCTCGTGGAAGTCGCCAAGTTCTGGCGGCTCCACCATCCCAAGACGAAGCCGGAAAACTGCCGCGCCCTCTACGATCGGTTCATCGCCGAAATGACCCGGCGGCACGGCAAGCCGGCAGATTCCGACGCTGCTGGCCCCGATGGGGAACATGTCCGCGAGTCCCGGCACATTTCCGATCTGCGTTCGCGGGTTGGCGCATTCGTAAAGACTGAATTCGGCGACCGCTATCCCGGCACCGTGACCCGGTCGGAGATTCTCTCCTACGTGAACGGACTCGAGGAGGTCGCGCCGCGCACCCGCCGCAACCACAAGAATTCCCTCAGCGCGTTTTTCGGTTGGATCCGAGAATGCGAGATAATCACGGCAAGCCCGGCGGCCGATATCAGTCGGCGTCAGTTGCCAAAGGAGCATCCAAAGGAGATTCGATTCTTGTCGCTGGACGAGGCGGCTCGCTACCTGCGTGCCGCGGAGCGATATGCGCCCGAGCTCGTCGCGCACGAAGTTGTTCAACTCATCGCCGGAGTCAGGGCTGACGATGAAATGCGAGATTTTCGGGCAGAATACGTGTTGCCGCGAACGAAGGAAATCGTGATTCCTGCCGGCGTCGCGAAGACTGAGAAGCGCGAGGTCATCAACACACTTGAAGCGAACTTCTGGAATTGGTGGAGCGCCTACGGTCCGAAGTCGGGATTGCTTCGACCAAAGAACTATGGACCACGCTGGGACCGGATCCGTTTTCTGGCGTCGATTCACGACCAGACGCAAGCGGATCGCCTCGCCCGGCATCCGATCAAGACGCTGCTGAAGTTGCCAGAAGCGAAAGCAGCACTCGCAAACTGGCCGTGGAATGCCCGCCGTCGAACGTTCTGCACCTTCCACGTCGCGAAGCACCAGAGCGCCGCCAAGACCGCGTTGATTCTGCGGCATGTGGGCAGCGCATCCACTTTGCACGACTCTTACCGCGGACTGGGTGTAACCCCGGAAGACGGCACCACGTACTTCGAACTCACCCCCAGTCCGGTTGCGTCGCCCATTCGACCGGAAGTCATTTTGCGGGGTGCGGTTAAGCGTAAGGCAGTTGGCACCGCGTCGTAGCGGCCCAGCCGTCGGCAGTGTTCACGGACAGAAGATATTCGAGGGAATTGGTGGAAACGGCTTCCAGAGTCATGTGCTTCCCACGGTCGCCGAGCCGATGAATCGTCGTATGAATGGTCGCATGACATGTTCGGACTTTTCATTCGTGTGAAGAAACCGCTCCGAATTTAGGTCGCCTAGTCAATTGTCGGATCGGCTGACTGAACCGTCTAGGCGGCGGTACTAACGCGGCGTCGCGAGTCGCTCGTCACTTGCGGTTGTTACGATTGCCCAACCGCCCAATGCCCCCGCCGCCCCCAAGATCAAAATTGCTCAAGGCCGCCGGTGACCGTCGCTCCATCCGGCCTTCTACGAGTCGATGCCTGAGGTAAGGGTTGCGGGCATCGTTCACCGGTCGCAACTGGACCGTCGAATGGTCGGCTACCGGCAAACAGAAAATGGATGAGCAAAATCCGATTTCCGTTCCGCACCCTTCAATTCATCACCGCAACGGCGAATTCCCGTTCGACCGATCCGGCTGGACGCCGTCGGATAGTCCAGCCGCGTCGCCGTGAAGGGGACTGTTTCTGCCATGAACTAAAAATCATGGCTCAAAACCTCGCATCGCTTCGATCCCAACAAACGCTGACCTGGCCTGACCCTGACCTCCGGGGCTATGCCGCCGTCCTCACGCCAATAACGGCCGCGATTGACCGATGTTCCATCAGGCGCGGTGGGCGTGAGCGGGCGATCTTAATCATATTTCGCGACGACCGCGTGCGTTTCGTCGATGTGCGCTTTCACGGCGTGCCGGACGACACCACCCACATCGCTGTTGGCAGGACTATCCGGGAGCACCAGCGCGCCTGTTGCGAAGGGAGGGAATTGTTATGAGCAACGGCCACAACCCAGCCAGATTGACCACCCATCCCGACGGCTCGATCCAGGTCGGAGAGGTCATTCACAAGCCGTGGCCTTCGCTGGCGGTTTTCCCGGACCGGGCGCGGGCGCTACATCGAGAGATCATCCACGCTGGTTCGGGATCCCCGTTCTATGCGTTTGCCAGCCGCATTCCCGACTGCGTCCGCCAGATCCTTCGCGCGATGCCTCATTATGCAATGGAGCCTGCTCGAGTTGGCGGCGGCCAATCCGGACGCCGGGTATCGCTTGTTACAGGCCTGCCCCGCCTTGGCCCTGCAAATCGTGCGCCATTACCGGCCGGCGTTGCACGGCGACCGCACGACGTATTTGCGCACCACCCTGACTCGACCGTGGCGCGAAATCCTCGACTTGTATTGCCTGCCGCCGCGTCCGCGGACCCGGCGGATTCTTGGCCTGTTGCCACCCCAGCATTGTTATCCCGTCGCGGTCGATAAACTGGTGCGAGTCCTCCAAACTCCAGGTCACCGGTGGATTCACGTGGTGCCGCACCTTCATCGGATAACCCGCGATACCGTCTCCCTGCTGGCGGGTGATCCCGAGTATATCAATGCCCACCTGCTGCGCGCGAGCGTCGACTCGGATTTCGACACGACTGACGTCTATTCGACCGTGATGAGCGTTCGGCAGCTTTTGGCAGAGCTGCGTCGTGCTGGGGAGTGGCCCTATCGTGAGGCAACGTTCGAGCAGCTGAAACTGGCCGAGGGGCGGCTGCATGATCGCACCTACGTCGATTGTTGTCTGCCATTTCCGGTGCCGCCGATTCCGGGTTGCGAGCGAGTGATTGAGCCGATTCGTGACTATGGCGCGTTGGCCGATGAAGGTGCAGCGCTCGACCATTGCGTCGCGACCCTCATCGCCGACGTGGTGCGGGGTGAAATCTACGCCTACCGCGTGCTCACCCCAACCCGCGCGACCCTCGTGCTACAACGCGTCGGCGGGGGGTGGCAAATCCAAGACCTACGTGGGGCCAAAAACGCGGATGTGCCCGCCGAGACCCAGGCCGTGGTGGCCTCGTGGCTGAATCCCAGCCGCCCTGAAAACTAAAAAAGTAGTCGCTTTCGTAACCCAGCAACTTCGCCGGATTTCCGGCACCAACCAAAACCAAGAACATGCCATCAATGCCCATGACCGACACGCCCGTCGCACCCATTGCCCCGCCGCGTCACGCCGCTAGCACCGGCAACGACTGCCGGATCGAAATCGCGATTCATCCGATTGACAATCCGGCTCCGGAGAGCCCCGGTGCGCGGGATTCGTCGCGCCGGATCATCCGGCACGAACGCGAGCGCAAACGGCGTCGTCACATCGAGAATCGCCGCATTATCCGCGAACTCAAAATGGCCGGTTGCTGGCTGTGCGGCCGAGCCGATCTTCCAAGCACGCTGCTGCATTTTCACCACGTTGACCCGGCGACCAAAAAGGCCGCTGTCGCCCATTTCACTACACGCTCCACCGGCGCACTCATCGCCGAGATCAACAAGTGCCGCCTGATCTGCGTCGACTGCCACGAAACGCATCACGAAACCATCACGTCCGAAGCGTGGCGCACGGGAGGTTGTTATGATCTCTGACCATGAGTTTTCCCTCGGACGCAGTTGTCCGATGAAAATCACCCACGCCCGGGCTCGTCTTCCTCGTGGGGGCGATGGCGGTGGAATGGCGGCGTGGATGCGCGCGGAGACCGGCAAGGTCCGTGCGCTCGCGCGTCACGTCTTTCCGCATGCTGTCCGCCCCAGTGCCACGGAACCAGTGGCGGCGGAAATCGAAACCCGACAACTCATCGCCGCGGGCACTCCGGTCAGGGGCGGCCGACTCTGCGCGAATCAACTGCACTGCGGCGTGGACTTCCTGGTGCCCGATCTCGACACCATCCGCGTCTATCAGACCGTGGCCCGGCCGGTTGACCTCGAGCAGTAACGGCGGGGACTCGTGTTCACTGGCGTGAGCGGCAAGATTGAAGCCACTTGGCGACCTCAGCTTGAACTGATGGCATTCCGTCTGGAAATCATCCGCGCCACCTGGCCGCAACACCGGGTTCTGCCGTTTTTCATCGTGCCCGTCAAAGGACGGATGGCCGCGGTCGAGGGGCTGCATAGTTGGTTTGAGGATACCCTCGAGGGGTGGACTTGCGTTCATCCGGCTGCCGGGACCGAGGCCGGCCGCCTCCTCGCGACCGTTGGCGTGACGGAGGAATGCCGTCTGGTGGAGGCAGACGTGAGGCGCAGAGTGGCGAATATCACGGGTTGGCTGGAGCACCCGACGGCCCCGACCCTCGGCTACTCCTGCAAGTCGAAGTGTAAATTCAAGGTGGAGGGGGTGGAGAGCGGTTTTGAGCGGTGCTGGGGCGACCTTGCTCGCGTGACGCCGCACATGTTTGACCTCGCTTACATGTACTTCATCCAGGAGGACCGAAAACCGGTGGCCGACCGACTGGCCCGAGAGGGAAAAGTCAGCCTTTGGGACATCCCCACGGATCGAATCGAAGGCGAACATGCCGACCGTCAATTCCTCCAGTTGGAGGGAATGCAAACCGGCCAGGTCATCCTCAACGACGAACTGAGCGCGGAAATGGCGCAGGTGACCTATCCGCTCCACTTTCTGGACATTGAAACGACGGAGGCGATCCTGCCTCCGCATCGCGGTGCCCGCATTGGCGCGCTCCATATCTTCCAGCTGAGTTTGCACCGGAGAGCCAAAGCCAATGCGGCCCTGGAGCATATGGAGTGGCTAAACACGGATCGCGCGGCGCCCAATCGTCGGTTTCTGACCGCGCTCCGGGCCAATGTGGGCGACCACGGTTCCGTGCTGGTCTATGCACATCATGAACGGAAGAGCCTCAATGCCCTGCTCGCCGGACTCATCGACGAGGGGCACGACGATGGCGACCTTCGCTGGCTGAGACGATTTTTGGACGGGCCTCGGCTCGTGGACATTCATGCCATGGTCTGCCTCCATGTATGGTACCCGGGGATGGCCGGCAGAACTTCCTTGAAGCGGCTGCTGCCCGCCGTTTGGGCTCACGCGACCGCCGTGAAGCGACGCCCTCCGTATTCGCAGTTCCCCGCGGACAAGGATCCCTACGCGGTACTCAAAGCGGCGGGGCAGATCAGCGAAGGGTGTGGGGCCATGGTCGCCTACCTTGAGATGCAGTCCAGCGAAGGCGAAAAGCGCGAACAATTGATCCGTGAACTCCGAGAATACTGCGGCATCGACACGCTTGGGATGGTTTTCTGCTGGGAGGCGCTCGAGCACGAACTCGCGCAACGGCCCGGCGCCCAGCCTCGCGCACCGAAGCCAGACGATTCCATCGTCTCAGGGGTGGGTGCCTGGGGAGATTCCGGCGAGCCCGCGTTGGACCAGATCGGAATTGGCGCGGGAGGCGGCGCATGACGGGCAGGTCCGATGTACCGACGTCATCATTGCCGTACGAATCCGGCATCGTGCTTCCCTGTTATGAGGGCTCCGATGGAAAGGCGACAGAACTGACGTTTTCGAACACCGAACTCTGCCGCAGCATGCTCCTCCTGGGCAGCACAGGGGCCGGGAAAACGACGGCGCTGCGGGCCATTTGTCGCAGTCTCATCAGCCAGCAGTCGGCCGATTCCGCGGCCAAGCCCGCGCTCATCTTCTTCGATTTCAAGGGCGACCGGCAGACCGTGGAGGCCGTCGCCGCCTGGGCCAGGCAGGCCGGTCGGGAAAGCGATGTCCGCCTGTTGTCACTGTCCAGTGAATACGCGTATGACTTTCTCGCGGGCCTCGGGAGCTTGGCCGATGTCCAGGAATACGCTGAGCGCCTGCAGTTCGGATGCGGGCCCACGAATCTGCGCGACGCATTCTGGGACGAATACCGGAGTGGCCTTCTCGTGACGGCCCTCGCCTTTAGCCATTTGCTCCAACTGCCGCGGGATTTCCCGGCGTGGAGTACGTACGCCGCGTCCTGGCTCCTCGCCGATACGCCTCCCGCTGAAGTCAGCCGGGCTTTCATACGATTCGAGCAGATGGTCGACGCGCTGCCTCCATCGACCCCGGGCTGGGCGGTGGCCCAGTTCGCCAAGTCCACCATTAAGGACTGGGAAGGCGGGCTTGACCCGCGTACCCGCTCGAATGTCCGGGCCACCATGGCCAACGCCCTTCGGCCGCTCCTCGACCCAAAGGTTCAGCACCTGTGCCGCGCTTCCGGAGCGGGGTATGTCAACATCACCGAGGCCATCGAACTCGGGCAAATCGTGCTTGTTTCCCTCCCCGCGCTCCTGAGCCCGAATCTTGCCCGCCTGATCGGCAAGGCCCTCAAAGCTGACTTCTATAAGGCGGTGTTTTCCCGGTGCGATGCCCTCGGCACCCGTCACCGCCTGGCCGTGCTCGTGGCCGACGAGTACCATTTGAGTGCCACCGTCGGAGGCGGGTTGTTCGATGATGCGGCGGCACTGCCGCTCATTCGGGGCTTTGGTGCGGGCGTCGTGGCGGCGACGCAGACCGTGGCCAACTTGGATTATACGATTGGCCTCAGCGCCCGCAACGTGCTCCTGCCGAACTTCAATTCCGTCTTTTTCTTTCGCACGGCGGAGACCGAGACGGCCCGCTGGGCTTCGGGGCTCCTGGGCAACCGGGAGGAAGAAGTGGAAGTGCGCGTGAAGCAGCGGGACCCGGAGCCGTACTCGAGTAGTTCCCGTGAGCGGGTAATCATTCGGAAGGTGGAGCGTCCGATCTGCACCCTGGCCGAGCTCTCCCGCCTCGAACCGGGACAGGCGTTTGTGCACCGCCAGTTCGATCCGTCTCCCCGCGGCCCCGTCTGGCTGGCGGAATGCGATTACCAGTGAGAAACGCCGGTGGAGTGGACACCGGGCAAACGCCGGAAACAAAACAAACGAACAAGAAACCCGAACCGGAGAAATTCAAATGAACTACCATTGCAGCCCCGACATCGACCCAAAGCAGGATCTCACCGTTGACGCGGTCAGCCTATTCCAACGTTTCCCGCAGACGGCGGACAAGAAGACTATCGAGCGCATGCTGGAGGAAGAATTGGCCCGACACCTGAAACTCTGGGAGCTGGCAATTCTGCACGCAGCCGACGCCGACATGTACTGGTGCGACCTTCCACGGCACCCGATCCATGATTTTGACATCTGGGCGCGCCAGCACCTCGAGAAAATGGGCTTCGAAATTGAGTTCAGCCGAACTGCGCAGGAGGAAATGTTGCCGTGCCGGCATGATTCTGGAAAGTCCATCAAGGCCGTGGTGGCGCATTCGTCATTCACCGCCAAATGGTCTCTCGCCAAGCCACTCGACGAAGCAGCCGTGACCGCAGAATGGCGACGCCGTGAAGCCCTCGAAGGTGAGGATCTCACCAGGAATCCTCCTCAACGCCTGTCTTGTGGAACCGCTAGGGATTTTGACGGAGGGGATACCGTCTGGGCGGCGGTACTCGATGGAAAGTTCATCATCGAAGTGCAACGACGCAATCAGGGAGCAATTCACTGCGTCTTTGGCCTCGACGGGAAGTGCCTGCACGTTGAACCGACGGATCTTTCCTTTGGGGCGGTCTTTGGTCCCGACATCTCCGATGTCGCAGGTTGGCAAGACCGGGCCCAGCAGATCGTGG
>JBIJCX010000003.1:0-78780 GCA_044344465.1 Opitutaceae bacterium | reverse complement strand
CCGCGAATTCATGAAGAACGCAAGTGATTGAACCCGAATGGCCGGATCGAGAACGCCGCAGAGGGGCCTCTGAACTTTAGCCACAAAAAGGCACAAAAAATCGGAGGGCGATCGCAGCTCTCGCGGCTCCTATAGGCGCCCGGGGGATTCCCGCCGGTCGGACGGACAATTTTTTGCGCCTTTTTGTGGCCATGCTTCCGGGGGTTGGCCGTCTTCATGAATACGCGGTGAGTTCACGCTGGTGGGGCTCCGCGCTCGTCGCGTCCTCCGCGTTTCAAAAGATGAGTTGGCGAGATCTCACCTCACGCGGTGCACGCGGATGACGACGCTGTTGTCGTCGAGCTTGAGGGCGAACGCCCCCATCGGGCGTGCCTCGATGATCACGTCGCGGCCGGGGAGATCGAGCGGGATGGGTTCATCGCCTTCCCAGACCTGGCCGGTGTCGAGCACGAAGCGGTTGGCGCCCTGCCAACCGGTGCACTTCGCGAGCATCGGGGGTTGCTTGCGCCAGTCGGGCGTGGACTTGCCGAGTCCGAAGCGGTCCCAGAAGCGCGACCGGGCGACCGCCTTCTCGGCTGGCGTCGCGCCGGGCGGCAGCTCCGGTGGCGGCGTTGGGAGCGCCTCGGCTTCCGCCGCCTTGAACGTCTGGACGTAGTGGCGGATCAGCGCCGCATCGATCACGCCGAGCTGATCGGGGGTCAGCCGGTCGAGGCCAGCGCGTTTCCACTCGGCATCGGTCAACACGGCCTTGAGCCCCGGGAAACGCGATTGGGCGAATGCGGTCGTGCCCGTGAGGACAAGGATGAGGGTGAGGCAGAGGCGGTGCATGGCGGGAAAAATGTCGCGGGGTTCAGTTCGGTTCAAATGGATCGACGACGAAACACCCGGAAAACACGAAACCAAACGCTGGAAAAAACGAAACGGCGTCAGCGCCCGGGGTCGCTGCGCGGCAGGGACTGGCCGCCGTGCAGCGAGGCGTAGAACGGATCGCCCGGCTGGATCGAGCCGGCGCGGACGACTTCACCGGTAAGGGCGGACTTGTAGATCGCCGTCAACAGTTCGAGCGTGCGCCGGGCCTCGTGGCCCGAGGTGAGCGGACGCGTGCCGGCATCCAGGTTGGCGACCAGAGCCTCAAGCTGCGCGGCGTGAGTGGAGCCGACATCCGGTGGAAAACCTTGCCACGCCTGCAGCAGGCCCTCGTCCGGGCTGTTCGGCGCGAGCGTGAGCCGCCAGTTGTCGCGCGAGTAACTGTAAAGGTGCGTGAGCTCGACGGTGGCCTTTTGGTAGTCGAGCCGGATGTAGGTTTCCTGGCGCGGACTGAGCGCGCTGTTGACCACGGACGCCACGGCCCGGTTGGCAAACGTGATCAGGGCCATCGACACATCCTCGACCTCGATGGCTCGATCGAGCGTGGCCGCGACCGCGCGCACTTCCTGCCAGTCGCCGAGGAGGTGGAGGAGATGATCCATCGCGTGAATGCCTAGGCCCATCGTCGGACCGCCGAGTTCGGTGGTCCAGGTTCCCCGCCACGGCACGGCATAATACGCGGCATCGCGAAACCAGAGGGTGTTGCACACCGCGACGAGCGGCCGTCCGAGCTGGCCGGCGGCGGCGAGTGCGCGCAGATGGGCGGTGGAGGACGCGAAGCGCATCTGGAAAACGCAGGCGGCAAACCGGCCCGTGCGTTGCTCGGCCGCCTCGATCAGGTCCAGCTCGGCGAGCGAACCGCAAAAGGGCTTTTCGCACAGCACCCACGCGCCGGCTTCCAGCGCGGCGATGCTCATCGGCCGGTGGAGCGACGGCGGGGCGGCGATCAGCACCAGATCGGGCTGCACCTCGCGCAGGGCAGTGGCGTAGTCGGTCAGCGCGACGGGAAGGTGATGGCGCTCGCAGAACGCCTGTACGCGGGCGGCATCGATGTCGACCGCGGCGGCGAGCTGTACGCGTCCGTGACTCTCGGCCACCGCGCGCACATGGGCGTCGCCGATGCCACCGGTTCCGACGAGGAGGGCACGATAGGTTTTCAAAGGAGTGAGGTCAGGCGGATTTCCGCCGATCGAAGATGGTGAGTCCGACCAGCGACTGTGCCGGAGGGGGGAAAAAAAGGCTGCCGAGATAGCCGCAGGTCATGCAACTGAAGATCGCGAGCGTCGGATAAAAGATCGGGGCGACGAGCGAGAACGACCAGCCGGCAAACGTCAGCACGAGGCTGCACGCCACCCCGATGAGTGTGCCCTGCCAGTTGGCCCGGCGGGTGAACATGCCGAGGCCGTAGCACCCGGCGAAGCCGCCGCCCAGCAGGCCGGCAAGTTCGAACGAGCGATCGAACGCCGACTTGATGTCGAAGCGGGCGAGCAACAGCGCGGTGCCGACGCCGATGATGCCGGCGACAATCGTCATCCACTCGGCCAGCCGCACGCTCTTGGCCGGCGTGGCGGTCTTGGCGAAGCGATCGTAGAAATCGACCGACACGAGCGTGGCGACGCTGTTCATGCAACTGGAGAGCGTGGACATCGAGGCGGCGAAGATGGCCGCGATAATCAGGCCCGTGACACCCACCGGCAGCTCGGCGGCGATGAAGTGGGGAAACGTGGCGTCGATCGCCAGCAGCGGATTCATCCTTTCCGGATGCTGCTGGTAGAAAACGTAAAGGGCCGTCCCGATGGCAAAGAAGGTGAAGCTGCCCGGGATGACGATGGCGGCGAGCGTCCACATCGACCAGCCGGCCTCCTTCGCCGACGGCGTCGAGAGGCAGCGCTGCATCATGACCTGGTCTTTCGGATACGTGATGAGGTCGAGCACCGCGAACCAGAGAAAGCCCCAGACGGTCGGCTGCTTCAGGTCGAAGCTCCAGTCGAACATGTGCATCTTCTGGTCGGCCATCGCGGCCCGGAAAAATTCCGGCACGCCGCCGTTGACCTTCCAGATCGCGAAACCGATGGCGAAAAGCATGCCGCCGAACATCACGCCGACTTGGAGCACGTCGGTCCAGATCACGGCCTTCATCCCGCCGAGCAGCGTGTAGACGATGGTGACCAGGCCCATGAGCAGGATGCTCCACACCACGTCGAGACCGGTGACGGCCGACAGCGCCAGCGAAGGCAGATACAACACGATGCTCATGCGGCCGCCCAGCTGCAGCAGGATGTTGAGGCCGCTGCTCAGCACCCGGATGGAGGGATGAAAGCGCATCTCGAGGTAATGATACACCGAGGTGATGTTGAGCTGGCGGATGAGCGGGACGATGAAGACGGCCACGAGCGCGGTGCTGAAAAGCCCGACGACGTTTTGCGCCAGGATCTGCCAGTTCGTCGCGAAGGATTTCGCGGGGATGGCGATGAACGAAATCGCGCTGGTGCCGGTGGCATAGAGGCTGAGGCCGGCGGCCCACCAGGGGATCGTGCGATTCCCGAGGAAGAAGTCGTCGTTGCTCTGCTTTTTCTCGCGCAGGTAAAAATAGAGTCCGATGCCGGCGGAGAGCGCGAGATAGGCGACTATGATGATCCAGTCCAGCGCGCGCAGCAGCCGCTTGGTCATCGTGAGTTCGATCCGCGTGAAGCCGGTGCCGCCGCGCGTCTCGACCAGGAAACCGGCGGGCGCGGGCCGCAGCGCCACGGGTTCGCCAGGCAGGGCGGCGGTGCCGAAGGCCGCCCACTTTTTGGTGATGGTGTGGTAGGCCAGGATCGTCAGCTCGCGCGGACCGGACTGGGTCGCCGCCAGGATGTGAGCCTGACCGCCCGCCGCGAGCACCTCCCCGAAAAGCGGACTGGGCGGTGGAACGAGAATCTTATCCTTGATGCCGGCGGTCGGTGCGAGCGCAGCGGCGGCCGCGGGTGAGAGGGCGGTGACTTTCACCGCGATCAACGTGTCGGCGCGGGCGGATGCGAGCAGCGAGACGAAAGTGAAGAGCAGCGCGCCGAGGCGCAGGAGTCGGGTAAGCATGCGCGGAAAAGGGATCGGGGATTTGGTATTGGAAGCCTGCCCGCCGGCTCCCGCGGTGCAGCTCAGGGTTTGGGCAGATCGCTCATGGCGAGGCGGAGGATCCTTTCGCCCGTCAGGCGGATCTCGGGTGGCAACCCGTGGGGCGTCTTGCCCCCGTGGATCGCGGCGCACTGCCGGAACCGCTCCTGGGTGGCTTTGATGAATTCGTCCACCGGTCGCGTCTCGCCGAAGAGCGCCATCATCTCCGGGAGCCAGCGGTGGCCGTAGCGGACGTGGTTCTGCTCGTCGTTGCGGTCAAACGCCAGCAGTGTGTCCGCCTCGAAGTCGTTCAGCTCGCGCACGCGATCCATCACGTGCGCCTTGGTGGGAAAACTGCCGGCCTCGAATTCCATCGTCATCATCGCGTAGCGCTCGGGCGGCGACAGGTGGACGAGGATGTTGTACAGCTCGAGCGAATGTTCGAGGGTCATCAGGTCGACGCCGAGCCGCGGGAGCTGGCGGTAGCCAAATGCGCTGTGGCGCGATTCGTCCCAGAGGTGGCGGGCGAGATCGAAATGGAGGTCGAACGGGGCCTGCGGCGTGTCGTAGAAAACGGTCGCGAGGTAGTCGACCGCGTCCATCTCCATCATCAACCACACGTACACCATGAGCCGGATGACGCGCGCGTCAGTCTTGGGATCGGCGAGCCACGCGCGGACGATCGGGGTCTCGCGCGGATCCTCGCTGAACACGCTCGAGCAGGTCGGAAACCGTCCCCGGTTGCAGGTGGGCGGATGGGCATAGGCGCGGCGGGTGTGTTCCCACCCGAAGCCGGCGGGCAGGGGGATCCGCGGAAGCTGGCCGATCGCGCCCCCAAGGGCGGCGAGTGCGGCGCCAAGATGGGCGGTCCACTCGTTGGCGCTCCCGCCTTCGCCATGGCGCGGAGGATGCTGAAAAAACTTCACTTGCTTGTCATTCTGAGCGCCAGCGAAGAATCCAGCGGCAGGTTCGCCCGCGGGCAATGGCGGCGTAACTCCAATTGGATTCTTCGCTGCGCTCAGAATGACAGGGCTTGTTGGACCCCCTTGCGGGAGGGCAGGCGTGGCGTCGGGGGAAGGCTCAGCCGCGAGGTGCGGCAGGATTTCGCGGGCATGCCTTTCCTCGTCGGTGATGAATTCCTCGACGAGCTTGCGCGATGGCCAGTCGGCGAGGTGGTGCGTGGCCGCGAGATAGTGCCGGTAGGCGGCCAGGAGTGCGGGCTTCAGCGTGCGATAGAAACCGGCCAGCGCGATGTCGGCGTCGGCCGGCATCACGGCCTCGTTGAACAGCTGGCGGACGGCATCGCGGACGTCGTCGCCGGCACCGAAGCCGCTGAGCTCGCGGCCGCGCTCGCGGAGGAAACGTGCGTGGCCGGCGGACTCCCAGACGTGCTGGCAAAGGAGATACTTCAGCTCGGGCTCGCCGACGCGGTAGATCAGCGTGGTGGCGGTGCGGACGAACTCGCGCTCGAATTCGAAGAGCAGGCGCTGCAGCCGCGCCATCTCCTGCACGGCGGCGAGCCGGCTGGCGGCGGGCGGAGGCGGGGCGGGGGTGGTGGAGGGGGCGACCATGGATCGAATCTTTCTCGTTCCTCTTTCTCGGGATTGACGCGGCAACGACTGGAGAACGAGAACGATTACGAGGAACGAGAACGAAGGGCTCAGCAGATCCTTCCCCGTTTGCCCGCAGTGGAGTGGCCGGGCGGATTGACGCCGATCCAGCGTTCGTCGATCGGCTCGCTCGCGCGCTGATAGCGGCTGTCGCTCGAGATACGCAGGCGATTGGTCGTGCGGTTGTCGAGGGAGGCGTGCACGAGAAACATCCCGAAGGTCAGGAAATCCCCCGCCTGGTACTCGGTCGTGAGCCACCGGCCGCCGAATTTGTTGCGCACCATCGGCGGGTTGTGGGACAGCGTGCCGGTGAACGTCCACTTGCCGGCGTTCGCGGCCTCGGCGTCCTTTTCCTTGTTGGTGCAAAACGCATCGACGTCGCGGTAGACGTAGTGCTCGAGCAGATCCATCCGCTTCTGCGAACCTTCCAGCACCATCAGCCCGCCCAGTTCGAACGAGATGTCGCCGTAGGGCAGCCAGCACGTCATGTGGCGGTGGGTCCCGCGGCCCATGTAGGGCAAATCGCAATGCGGGTTCGTGCCTTTGCCCGGACCGATGGCGCGCAGCCAGGTGTAATCGTAGTGATTGATTTCCTCGCCGAAGAAGCGGCGGTAGAACTCGGTGAGCCGCCCTGAGTAGAGCAGTCTTTTGACCGCGGCGTTGTTGTTTGTGATCTCGGGTTTGAAAACGTAACCGGCATCCGGTTTACAGATGCCGTCGATGGCCGGGTAGTCCGGGTCGAGCACGCCAAAGGCGGCAAGCCGATCGGTGAGCGAAGCGCGGGCGCCGAGCACTTCGTCGCGATCGAGGAAACCCTTCAGATAGAGGTAGCCGTCATCGGCGAAACGGCGGCGCAGTTCGTCGACGTCGTCTGCGGCGGCGGCGGAGTCGCGGAGCAGGCCTACCTTCGACTCATCCATGTCGAGATCATGGCCGTAGGAGCGGAGTTGGGGGAGGGCGGTGAGCGTGCTCATGGCGGGAGTGAAAGGGAAGGTGCGTGTGAAAGGGCGCAGAACGTCGGGAAACGTAGGACTAATATCAATACCGTGTCATTCTGAGCGCAGCGAAGAATCCAGCAGGAGTCCCGGAGCCTCCACTGACGGCGAATATTCAAGTGGATTCTTCGCTTCGCTCAGAATGACAGAAATGCATGAGGGGCTTGATTTGCTCACGACGTCGCGTCCCAGCCCTCGGGCCAATGGGTGCCGGGGATCGGGCGCCAGTAGATGTTCTTGTCGATGCGCGGCGGGTGGTGGCGGTAATTTTCGGTGAGTCGGATCTTGGTCCGCAGGTGGTCGACGAGATTCTCGCCATAGAAAAACGTGGTCTCGGCCACGCCCGACAACACCAGGACTTCGCTCTTGGTCGTGTCGAGGAGTTCGATCAGGCCGCGGATGTTGGCGAGCTCGAGGTCGATGGCGGACTGGAGCTTTTTCTCGCAGGCGCCCTTGGTGGCGGGATCGCTCGAGTCGAGGTAGCCGTAGACGCATTCACACCACGCGCAGACATTGCGCAGGCTCGTCACCCAGTGCATGTAGGCGCGCACCCGATCGCGCAGATCGGTGAACACGACGCGGGCCTCGCCGTCGGTTTTCGCGATCTCGGTGGCCAGGGTGTCGATCAGGCCGCGCAGCCGCGGGAGCAATTCACGATCCATGTCGGCCGCCATCTTCGCCCCGGACTCGCGGGTGATGAGATCGAAGAGCACATCCTTGCCGAGATCGTTCAGGCCGGGGTTGTTGTGCTGGAAACAACCGTGGCGTTCGTAGTAATCGCGGTCGGCGGCGGGCACGGCCTCGAGGTCCGGCACGAACGGCCGGTCCCAGGTGCGTTGCCAGCAAAACCCGAACGCACAATAGAGCCCGACGAGCGGCTGCCACACGAGCGCATCCTCGAAGTCGCGCCACGCGTCGGAGAGGGCGGCGGCGTGCGCCGGGCCCACGAGCCGGGTGGCGAATTCGTGCAGCACGGTCTCGACCGGTTTATCCGGAAAGAACTGCGCGGCCTGCAGGACAACGGGATTCGGCCAGTAGGGGGCCCGGGCCGCGTTGGTGAGCCCGCCGAGGGCGCTGATCCGGGTGATGCCGGTGTCGCGCATCGCGGTCAGCTTGGCGTGCAGCAGACGGGGGAACGGCGCGCCGAGCAGCGGCTCGTGGTTCATCACGCCGGACGCGGAATAGTGCAGCACGGGTTCGATGCCGGCGGCGCGGGCGTCGGTGAGCGCGGTTTTCTCGGCGGCATCGAGCCACGAATGGAAGATGCTTCCGGCCACGCCCATGTTTTCCGGATATTTGGGATGCGGATACGGCAGGGAGTAACCGCGGACAAGCAGGGACGGCGCTTCGTACGTAATGTTCCCGCCCAGGCCGGCCTTGATATGATCGTGCTCCACCTTGAACGGCTCGATGCGCAGGATGATGTCGAAGTCCGGGTTGAGCTCGGCGGCGGCGGTGCGCAGATTTTTCAGGTAGCGCACGATGCTTTTGCCGGCGGCCTCGGCGACCTTGTCGTGGTTGCGCCACTCGCGGATCATGTACGGCCCGCCGTTGCGGCCGACATAGAGCGACGCGGTGTGCTCGAAGCCGGCGCCGCTGTCGTTGGTCCAGACCGACATGTAACCGAGATCGGGGACGGCGCGGATGAGTTTTTGGAGCGCCTCGCGGTAGTGCCGCTGCACGATCGGGTGATCCTGCGCCATCGTGAACCGCGGCAGGCGCGAGCGAAACGGATGGTCGACCCGCGCGCCGCGCAGGGTGGGGTGCTTTTGGAAAAACCGCTCCGGCATCGTGCGCGGCTCGAACATGCACACGCCCGGCTTGAGCCCGTAGCGGCGGCCGAGATCGGCGAGCTTGCGCAGGTGGTTGAGATTGGCGTCGAGGTAGAGCGCGGGCCAGAGGCCCTTGGTCAGGGGCGTGTCAACGAAGTGGTTGAAACCGGGCGCGTAGGTGTAGAACTGCGAGTAGTATTCCCACGCGACCAGATCCTCGTGCGGCATGTGGGCCTGGAGGCCGTTGACTTCGCAATGGGTGAAACCCGCCTCGGCGAGCGCGGCGACATAGCGTTCGGGGTCGAAGCCGCGGGCCGAGCGCCAGTATTGCGTATAGCAGGCATCCCAGTGCGGCCGGTGCCAGCCGAAGGTCGCGGGCAGGAACACGCCCGCGGCCAGTTTTTCGCGGGTCAATTCGCCGATGCCGTTCGCGAGCAGCCGCACCGCCGTGAACAGAAACGAACCGTGGCTCGCGACGATCTCGCCCGTGCCGTCGTCCGCGATCCGCAGCCACATCCAGGCGGAGGCGGATTTCGCCGCCGCGGACAGGTCCGCCGTCCAGCCGCGGCTCGCGAGGGTGACGTTCACGCCCGGACCGGGGGCCGTGCTGGCGGTGACGGTGGCGCCGGCAATGCGGCCGAGCTCCGCCGCGGCAGTCAGCTCGGCCGGCGCTGCGGCTGCGGCGTGGATTACGGATCGGATGGCGGACAGCGAGGAGAGGGTCATTGGGAGGAGCCCGAAAAAGGTACCCAAACGCTCACCGCAGGGGTGCCGGAGTCAAAATGAACGTTACTGAAAATTTCATCAGCAGCGAAGAATCCGAGGTTCGTAGTTCCGCCTTCAGGCGGCCAGAGCCCCGCCGAGAGCGGCTGAAGCCGGAACTACGAAACGCCCGCCGCTTAATTTTCATCGCGTTTCAGACTGACAGCCTCCGGGCATTCGCCGCACAACTGGATCACGCAATCGCCGCGCCACAGTCCAGCCCCGCAGCTCATCGGCCTCGACCTAGGCGGCACCAAGTGTGCCGTCGCCCTTGAGACCGCGGACGGTGGCGTCGTCGAAGTCGCGCGGTTTGCCACGGGCGGGCCGCAGGAAACGCTGGCGCGCTTCATGGCGGAGATTGAGCGGTTGCCGTCCGCCGGGGAACGTGTTTTCGGCGTTTCATGTGGCGGACCGCTCGATGCGGCGCGCGGGGTGATTCTCTCGCCACCCAATCTTCCGGGTTGGGACGGCATCACGATCTGCGACGAGTTGACGGCGCGCTTCGGCGGCCGGGCGTTTCTGATGAACGATGCGAATGCGTGCGCCCTGGCCGAGTGGCAGAGCGGCGCGGGTCGCGGCTGCCGCAGCATGATCTTTCTCACGATGGGCACCGGGATGGGCAGCGGCCTGATCCTCGATGGCCGGCTCTACGCGGGTGCCACGGGCGACGCGGGCGAGGTCGGCCACCTCCGGCTCGCAGCGGATGGTCCGGTGGGTTTCGGCAAGGCCGGCTCGTTCGAGGGCTTCTGCTCCGGCGGGGGCATCGCGCAGCTCGCCCGCGCCCGCGTTGCCGCGTATGCCGGCGACACGATGCTCAAGCGCTTTCCGCCCGAAGAACTCACCGCGCATGCGGTCGCGCTGGCCGCCGGCCAGGGCGACGATCTGGCGCTCGATCTGTGGGCGGAGGTTGGCCAGCGCCTGGGCGAAGCGCTCGCGCTGCTGATCGATGTGCTCAATCCGGAGCGCATCGTGATCGGCAGCATCTATGCCCGCTGCGAACGTTTCATCGCGCCTTCGATGCGGATCGCACTTGGTCGCGAAGCGCTGGGCCCGAGTGTCGCGGCCTGTCGCATCGTTCCCGCCGCGCTCGGTGAAACGATCGGCAGTCATGCCGCCCTCGCGATCGCCCGCTATCATTTGTCCCTCCCCGCACCATGAACTCGACTCGTCGCACGTTTCTCAAGTCCACCTCCGCCCTCGCCGCCGCGCTGCCCTTCGCCACGCTGCGCCTCGAGGGCGCCCCTGCCGGATCGCGGGCCGCGGCGCCCGCCGGCGGCAAACGCCGGCCGTTGTTGTTCGATGCCGCCGATCTCCCGCGCATCCGGGCCAACACCAAGCACCCGCGGTTCACGACGCTCTGGGCCTCGCTGGCCGACGCCGATCTGGCGGCTGACCGCAAGTTTCTCGAGCACGACGTCAAGTTCAACGACCACTCCGTGATCATGCTGCGGGTGCGGACGATCCTCGAACGCAGCGCTTTTGTCTACGCGGTCACCCCGCGCGAAGACCATCTGGCCGTCGCGAAGCTCGCGCTGCGCCGGCTGCTCGATTACCCGAAGTGGGACTATTTTCTCGAGGGCGGAAAAATTGTCATGGGCCTCCAGCGCGCGCCCGAGGCGACCATCGCCGCGGCGTTCGCGCTGGACTGGCTTGACGGCCAGCTCACGCCAGCCGAGGTCGCCGAAGTTGAGAAGGCGATCGCGGATAAAGGCGCGCCCGCGTGCTTCACCACGCTGCATGGGATGCGTTACCCGGATCGGGTCCGCGGCTGGGGCTTCGATCCCGAGGACAACTATCCCCACAAGATCATCGATTTCCGCCGTTGGCCGCTGATCCTCAACGCGACCAACCTCAAGGTCATTCCCACCGCCGCGCTCGGCATTGCCGCCGCCCTGCTGCATGGCCGGCACCCCGAGGCGGCCAGGTGGCTCGACATGTCCCGCCAGAGCGCCCGGGCCTACGCGACGATGTTCGGGGCCGACGGCGCCTATGACGAGGGCGTCAGCTACTGGGGTTACACCGCGCTCCATCTGGCGATGCTGGCCGAGGTGCTGCAGCGCCAGCTCGGGATCGACGATCGCAACCTGCTCAACTACCCGGGCACCGTGCGCTACGCCCAGCAATTGGCGATGCCCACGATCGGCAAACCCGGCGATTGCGTGAATTTCGGCGACGCCTCGACCTTCGGGGACAACGCCGTGGCCGGCTGGGTCGCCACGCGGTTCAAGGATCCGGTCGCGCAGCACGTAGCCCTCCATGCCGGCGCCCCGCTGTACCAATATGGCCTGGTCTGGTTCGAGGCCGATGCGCCCTCCGCCCCGCCGCCGCCCGAGATGCTCGATGCACGCAACAGCCTCGACCTCGTCGTGTCGCGCACCGGCTGGGATGAGCGCGCGTGCGTCGTCGGCCTGCGCAGCGGCGGCCCCGCCAACCACGAGCATGCCGATCGCAACAGCGTCGTTTTCGCCGCGTATGGGGAGCGCCTGCTCCACGATCCGTTCAAGGCCGCCTATCCCTACACCGCGCCGCATTGGGTGCTGCGTCTCACGAAAGCGCATACGGCCGTCCTGATCAACGGCGAGGGCCACCAGTACCACGACGGCCACGAGGGCACCAATCCCTCCTGGGCCAACGCCCGGGTCGTGGCCTACCAGACCGGCCCCGGCTGGATGACCGTCACGAGCGACGCCACCGAGGCCTATGAACTCGTCAACGCCGACGTCGCGCGGGTGGATCGGACGCTCGTCTTCTTGAAGCCCGACGTGCTGCTGCTGCTCGACCGCGTGAAACTGAAGACCAAGCCGGTGCCGGTGCAGGCGCGCTTCCAGGCCTACGGGGACGATCTCAAGGCCAGGCTGAGCACCACCGGCGCGGCGTTTCGCATTGAACGGCCCGCGGCCACGCTGCACGCGCAGGCGCACTCGGCCGGTGCGGTCACGGTGCGGCTGGGGAAATTCGATCTCCCGCCCGAAAACGGCCGGCACGAATATGTCGAGGCGGAGTCCGCCGCGGCGATTGATCACACGCTGCTCACCGTGACCACCGCCCGGCCCGCGGGCGGAGCGCACGGCGCGCTGGCCGTCACGCGTAACGGCGCCCGCTGGCGCGTCGCCGGGACGCACGGCGGTCTGCGGGTGGATGTGACTCTTGAGACCACGGGAGAAGCCGCGCCGGCGGTGACGATCGCATGAGAGCACGCCGACTCGATTTGTCGGGCGCAATGCTGCCGGTCCCGCCGCTCACGCGGCGGGCTACGCCTTGAAAGTAGCCCTGCGCGTGAGCGCAGGGACGTAGTGATCCGCCGACAATTCTTGCACCGACCATGGCTGCCGACCAAAGCCGACCGGCGCGTTTGGGATGACGCGCCCTTCCTCCATGCCCACGTTCAACACCGTCAACTCCGCCGACTATGCGCTGATCGCGCTCTACTTTGGCATCGTGATTTTTGTCGGATGGTACTCGGCCCGGAAAAACCGGAACACCGACGACTATTTCAAGGGCGGCGGAAAAATCCCGTGGTTTCTCGCGGGCGTGTCGAACTGGGTGTCGGGGTTTTCCGCCTTCATGTTCGTCGCGGCAGCCGGTTTCACCTATCGCAACGGGCTCGGCGCCGCCGTGATCTTCACCTCGGCGGCCTGGGCTTATGTGGCCGGCGCCTTTTACTTCGCCTCCCGCTGGCGGCGCGCGCGTATCAACTCGCCGCTTGAATTTCTCACCCGCCGCTATTCGTCCTCGACGACGTACTTCTATTCGGTGACGGCCGTGCCGGCGCAGATCATCGGCATCGGGCAGGGGCTCTACATCGTGTGCATCTTCGTCGCGACCGCGCTGGGCTTTGCCCGGGCGGAACACGTGATCCTCGGCTTCACGTTCAACGGCCTCGAACTCACGATGATGGGCGTCGGCGTCGTGATGATTATCTACACGGTGATCGGTGGCCTGTGGGCGGCGGTGTTGAGCGATGCCGTGCAGGGCGTCATCATCCTCGTCACGTCGCTCCTGATTTTTCCCGTGACGTTCCTGCATCTCGGCGGGGGCGAGGGCATCGGCGCGGGCTTCGCCCGCCTCTGGCACGAAGCGCCCGCCGGTTACTTTGGCGTGACGGGCCAGCCGTCGCAGCCGCTCTTTTTGATCTCGTACGCGATCAATGTCCTGCTCGGCTACAACGTCGCGTGGTGGCAGGTGCAGCGCTACCAGAGCGTGCCCGATGAGCGGGGGGCGCGGAAGATGGCAGCGCTCTGCGCGGGATTGTCCATCGTGGGTCCGCTGCTCTGGATCCTGCCGGTGATGGGGGCGCGGATCCTCTTTCCCGACATCGGGAAGATCTGGCCGCAATTCGCCGCGCCCGAGGAGGCGTCGTTCGTCAGCCTGGCGATGCTGCTGCTGCCGCACGGCATGATCGGCTTCGTCGTCGCCGCGATTCTCTCCGCCACCCTCGGGCAGGCGAGCGACGGGTTCAACTGGCTCGCGGCGACGACCACCCGCGACATCTACGTGCCGCTGCGGAAGCGGGCCGGGCTGCCGGTCCCGAGCGAGGCGCACCAGCTGCGAGTGGCGCAGATCACCATGCTGGTCATTGGCGTGCTCGGCATCGTGTCGGCGCTCTTCATCTCGAAGACGGGCGGCGCCTTCGACTTTGGCCTCAAGTATTACTCCATGACCGGCCCGGCCTTCATGATGCCGGTGCTGCTTGGCATGATCTACCGCAAGACGCCGTGGTGGTCGGGCATGGCCTCGTGCGTGGCGGCGTTCGCCGCGGTCTTTGGCATGATGTTGGCCGATGCGATGCCGGGGCATGCCTATGAGCGCAACGTCCTCAGCGCGACCGTTGCCGCGACGGTCGTCTTCGTGGTCTCGATCTTTTTCTATCGCGCCGACGATCCGCGCAGCGCGACGGCGCAAAGGCTCGACGCGGACCTCCGCACGCCCGTGCCGATCGATCCTGGCGCACCGGTCGGCGGCCTGCGCGATTTTCAGATGCTCGCGCTTGTGAGCGTCCTCCTCGGCCTCGTGCTGGTTGCGTGCGGCGCGCTGCCGTCCTCGCCGCTGGCACCGCCGATGATTAACGTGATTGCCGGGGGCGTGCTCTTCGTGATCGGCGGCCTGCTGTGGCGCGCTTCGCGAGCGGGGAAGCAGGTTTAGCTACGATCAAGACGAGATTGACTTCGTAGGGGCGTCGCTTGACGACGCCCGCGGGCGCCGACGAGCGGCGCCCTACAATGATTAATCGCACCTCGTTTTCTTTGAATTGAGAGAACGAGAAAGAGAACGAGGAACGAGAACGATCCGGATCGCCAAAACCGACCGGCCGATCTTGATCGGTGAGTAGCCCGATGTCTCTGCTCCGCCTCCCCGCTCAAATCTACCAGCAGTTCGACGCCGATCCGGCGCGACCGGTCCCGGCGGAAACGTTCGGCGGCTGGCGGCAGATCGAGATCGAGCTTGCCCCCGCGCATACCGCCCTCGTCGTGATGCACGCGTGGGACTGTGGCGCGCCGGAGGAGTATCCCGGGTGGCGCCGGGCGGTGGAATATCATGCCCGCGCCGAGGCGATCCTCGCCACCGTGTTTCCGCCGCTGCTGGCGGCGGTGCGGGCGAGTCCGCTGCCGGTTTTTCACGTCGTGGGCGGAGGCCGGGATTACTACTCGCACCTGCCCGGCTACCAGCGCGCGGTCCGGCTGGCGGGAGCAGCGCCGACAACGACGCGCGTGGCGGGCGATCCGGCCTACGACGCGGCCCGCCGCTTCCGCGCCGCGCACGGTTTTCCCGGCGCGCACAATGCCGCCGACATCGCCGCCGGTTTTGCCCGGCTCGATTTCGCCCCGGTGGCCCGGCCGATCGGCGACGAGGGCGTCGCTGAAAATTCCGCCCAACTCGCCGCGCTCTGCTGCGCACAAGGGGTGAATCATCTCGTCTATGTGGGCTTCGCGATCAACTGGTGCCTGCTCATGGCGCCGGCTGGCATGGTGGACATGGCGCGGCACGGCTGCCTGTGTTCGACGATTCGGGAAGCCGTGACCGCCGTGGAAAACCGCGAGACCGCCGCGACCGAACAGGAAAAGCAGCAGGCGCTCTGGCGCGTGGCCCTCGAGTTCGGCTTTGTGTTCGGATTGGCGGATTTTTTGGGCGCATTGCGGCCCGGCGCGGGTGGCGCGGATGGTCCAGCCTCGGCCAGATTCACGCAATCGGAGTGAACCACGAAAAACCTGATGCGGCGAAGCCGCCACCGAAAGGAACCAAGGCAGTTTTTGAACGCTAATCTCCGCTAATTAAATCCAGGAAGCTACATGGCGGGCTCGCGCTTCGTCGATTAGACGAAGCACGCAAACCATCGCCCGCCTGCCACTCCGGGGATTAGCGAAGATTAGCGTTTCCCAAAAGCTTGTGAGAAAATGCACGCAGGAAAACAACAGGTTCAGGGATAGTGAACGAAATACACGAAAAGGAACACCTTGCATCGGAAGCAGGCCTTGCAGGTTTGGTCACCGAACGGTTGGGTCGATTCAAGCCCGTTCTGTTTCCGAAGCGTTTGGTTTCGTGTATTTCGTGTGTTTCGTGGTAAATCCCTCCGCAGAGACACAGCGTCGGCCCCGATCTATTTTTCCCATGATTACCAACGAACTCTTCAGCGCAGGCACCGTCATCCGCGAGCCGGTCGGGTGCGATCCCGGCTATTGGGTCGGCAGCCCCGGGGCGTTCTACGACGAGACCGAGCTCGCGTGGTATCTCACGTACCGCATCCGCCGGCCGCGCGGCGTGGCGCCCGATCGCGGCGGCGAGGTGCGCATCGCCCGCTCCACCGACCTCGTGCGGTGGGACGACGTGCTCACGATCGCGAAGGATCGTTACAACTCGGCCTCGATCGAACGGAGCTGCCTGCACCGCGGCCGTGATGGCCGGTGGCGCTATTTCACGAGCTACGTGGATCCCGTGGACGGCCGGTGGTGCACGGCCGTGCTCCAGGCCCCGACCGTCGCGCAACTCGATCCGGCGAAGCGCGAGGTCGTCTTCACCGCCGCGCCCCTCGGCCTCGAGGGGGTGAAGGATCCGTGGATCCTCGAGGAGAACGGCGTCTACCACCTGTTCGTCAGCATCGCGGTGCCGACGCCGCGGACGAGCGACGGCTCGCACGCGACGCTGGACATCTTCAACACAGGCGAATGCAAATCGGCCACCGGCCTCGCGCTGTCACGCGATCTCGAGCATTGGGAGTGGCAGGGCGTCGTGTTCGCGCCCGGCGCCACCGGCTGGGACAAGTACTGCCGCCGGCTCAACTCGGCCGTGCCGCTGGCCGCGGGAAAACCCGCGAGTTCATCCGGTCCGGCGGAGCCCGCGACCTATCTCGGTTTCTACGATGGCATCGCGGGCCATCAGGAGAATTACGAGGAAAAGTGCGGCCTCGCGATCTCGTCCGACCTGCGCCACTGGCAGACGCTTTCGCCCTACGGCCCCGTCTTCACCAGTCCCCATGCGTCGCACTCGCTGCGCTACATCGACGCGAAGTTCGCGCTGGGCAAGTGGCATCTCTTCTACGAGTTCGCCCGGCCGGACGGGGCGCATGAGTTGCGGATGGTAGCGTGCGACGCGGAGGAGATCGGAGCGTTGTGCCGGTAAGCCCGAAGCCGGGTCATGTCGCGAATCGCGACATGACCACATACACGTATTCTTATGAAAACTCTAACAAACCCAAAAGGATTATGGCTGGCCTGCCTCACCCGGTGCGCTCTGCTCGCCGGACTGCTGGTTGCCACGCTGGGCAGCCGCGCCGCTTTCGCGGCCACCGCCGAATTTCGGGTGGGGCGGGCCAAGGTCGTCATCACCCCGCCCATCGGCAGCGTCATTGGCAACTCCTACGGGGTTTCGATCGCCACCGGGGTGACCAGCGACCTGCATGCCAAGGCGGTCGTGTTCGAAAGCGGGGGCGTCAAGGCCGCGATCGTCGCTTGCGACCTCATCAGCCTCCACCGGCCCATCGTGGAAAAGGCCCGGGCGCTGATCGCGGAACGCACAGGCCTGTTGCCGGAGAGGGTCATTCTGGCCGCCACGCACTGCCACGGCGGACCGCAAACCCATCCGCTGTTTCTCGAGGCGGTCGGCGGTGAGCCGCGCCGGATCAGCGAGCGTTACGTGGAGGCGCTGCCCGGGATGATTGCCGAGAGCGTGAGACTCGCCGAGGCGGATTTAAGGCCGGCGAATATCTTTGTCGGCCAGGGCCACGAGGATGCCCTGACCTACAACCGGCGTCTGCTCATGCGCGACGGCTCGGTGATCAAGTCCAGCCCCACCAACGCCAATGCCGTGCGCCCAGTTGGCCCGATCGATCCGGATGTCGGGGTGATTTATGTCGAGGACCGCAAAGGCGCGCCTCTGGTCACGGTCGTCAATTTCGCCGCGCACGTTGGCGGCGGCGGCAACGGCCAGGTCGCGGCGCATTATCCCCACTATCTGGCGGAAGTCCTGGGGCGGGTGAAGGGCGGGTCCATGCTCACCCTGTTCATCAATGGCATGTCGGGGAATTTGAATCCAAACAACAACACCTTTCGCGGCAGCCTCGTCCGCGCCTTGCAGGGCGACAGCAGCGCCGCTGCCATGGGCAGCATTCTGGCGGCGGCCGTGCTCAAGACCTATCCGCAGCTCAAGCCGCTCGCGCCCGGCCAACTGCAGGCAAAGTCCCGGCCGGTCCGCGTCCCGGTGGCGCCGGCGCCGTCCCAAGCCGCTCTGGCGGCAGCGCGCGCCACGGTCCTCCGCCACGGGAAGGGGGCGACGTTCAATGACGTCATCCTTGCCTGGCGGGCCATCGATTTGGCGACCTACGGCTCCGATGGGCTCTGGGACAGCGAAGTCCAGGCGATCGCGTTCGGCCAGGAAATGGCGGTGGTCGGATTCCCCGGCGACTCGTTTGTCGAATTGGGTCTGGCCATGAAACAGAATTCGCCGTTCGCGCTCACCCTGGTCAGCGAGCAATCCGGCAACGGTTCGTTAAGCTACATTCCCAATGCCAAGGCGTTTCCCGAGGGCAGCTACGAGGTGATCAGCGCCCGCGTGGATCCGGGCGCAGGCGAGGTCCTCGCCACGGCGGCGATCGCGCTGCTCACGGAAATGTTTCCCCGGCCCTGAACCGGTGCTGGATTCCCGGGGAACTCCGGCAGGTCCGCGCGTGGCTGGACGATTTCGCCGAGGACCAGCTCGAATTCACCGCTGAATTCAGGGCGAAGATAGAACGCTCGCGGCAGGCGATGCTTGCAGGCGAGCGGCCGCGGGTGAATCAGCCTTGAGTGCCTGGTAAGTGGGGTCAGTCCGAAATTTGCGACGTCGCGGTCAAGTCAGGGGCGTGGTTGCAGGTTTCGGCTGACCCCGTCCGTCCGGCGCAACCTTGACCGCACCGTATTTCCGATCAACCTGCCACTGATGAAGACCAACCGGAAAGTTCCAGCGGTAAAGCGGCCGCGGGTGCGGCGGTCCGGCAAACTGCTGCTCAACGGGAAGAAGACCCGCTCGTGGAGCGGTTTCTCGCCAGAGTTGTGCGGTGTGATGAGTGGCCCGAGTGATCTGTCCGCGCGCGAAGGCTTCGCGCGTGGCTAGTCCACGCTACATTCTCGATACGGGCCCGTTGGTGGCGTTCGCGAATGCAGCGGACGAACATCACGCCTGGGCCCAAGAGGTATTGAATGCCTTGGGTGAGGCGCCGGTCACTTGCGAGATCGTGCTCGCCGAGGCGTGCTACCTCCTCGCCAATTCCCAACGCGCGGTCGAACTCGTGCTCGCGTTGCCGGGACAGGGTAGGGTGATGGTCGATCCGGTTCTTGCCCGCGAATCGAACTCGGTGCGGGCCGCCATGGCTAAATACTGGCCAGCGATGGATGTGGCCGACGGCTGCGTCCTCCAACTCGCCGAGCAATTTCCGCGGGCGAAAGTCATTACGACCGATCTCCGCGACTTCACCATCTATCGCCGCCCACACGGCCAGCCGCTCAATCTGATTCACCCGTGAGATTTGCGGAGAGGCGAAAGTATATTCCTGTCAATCGCGATCGTGACGACATGCCCCGTCCGCCGTCTCCAAGAAGCGCCACGCAACGACGAACCGGGTCAGCAAACTGAAGCTGGAGACCTACTCCTCCACGCCGATCGCCCCGGCGGCTGCGCCAAACCGTTGCAGTACCGAAGCAGAAGCGAACCAGAAGCGAACGAGAAGCGAATCAGATCCGTCGCGCTGCCACCGGGAAACCGGTGCGAAGTGCGCCAGTTCGTCCCGTCTCGTCGGTCTGGCGGGGAAAGGAGGGATCTAAGATGGCCGCAGGAATACTGAACACCACAGACCTTACCGTTAACCTTTTTCCGGAACTTGCGCCGGTCGAGGCGACAACGGTGAAGGGTACGGCCTGAGGTCTTTTGTTCGTTTCGCAGCGCGGGATTCGGGTGAACCTTGGCCACGGCGTCGTGACCAGCGTGAGCAACTCCCGGCCGGCTCCCCGCCCGTCAAGAGATCAAGACACGGTCCGTGCCCGGACCAGACCCGAACGTAGCCATGGGGAAGCTATGAGGCTGGAACCCAGCAGGTGAGTCTTTCCGCATGCTCCTTAACCAAAACACGGCGATTCCCGCCGAAGCATCGCGGGTCCACGGTTACACCCGAGAAATCTTGGAGCGCGACGGCGAACCGGCGTACAAAGTCTATCGCAACTTTTCCGAGTACACGGGCGACTCGCCGCTCGTGGCGTTCAACCTGGAGTACGATCTCGACAAAGTTTTGCAACCGGAGTGGAAGCGGCTCGCGATCGCTCCGATCGGCAGCCGGGGATTCTGCGCCTTGCGACTCGCGCAGCGGCTGCTTGATCCCGTGCCGGCCGGCAACTGTAAACTCCAAACGCTCCGGCAATATTATCGTCTGCCCGAGCGCGGCGCCCACACGGCACTCGGCGATGTACAAACGGTCGCGGATCTATTGGCCCAGGTGCTCCGCCCCGTGGCCGAACATCGCGGCTTGGATACTTGGGGAAAGCTGGTCGAGTTTGCGGCGGAGGAATGGTTTCCGTCCCGCATCGCCTTCGGGAAACACAAGGGACGATTGATTCAAGAAGCGCGCCAGGACGCGGAGCTGCGGCGGTGGCTCGACTGGCTGGCCAATTCCCCCAATGCCCGCAGCGCCAAGATGGGCCGCTGGTATCTGCGCCAACTGGAAATTGCGCCGCCGCGGCCAGACCCGGCGGTGTTTGCCACACCGGAAATCGACAGGACGCCCAAGCCCGGTGCCGCTCCCCAAGTTGGTCACCTCGCTTTGGTCATTTACGACAATCCAGAGTTGGAGAAATTGCGGCACCTTGTCGCGGTGGCGCGGGCGCGTTTGGCGGAGTTGGAAGCTGATTTCACGGAGGAGAAATCGCGCGTCGATGTCATGCAGGCGGGATTGTTCCGGCAGTTGCGCGAGCATTATCAGAATCGCGACCGGCTGCGGCTCATCGTCGATTACCGGCGGCGGTTTCTGGACGCCCTGATCCGCGGCGGCGAGGAAGAAGCTGGTGAAGTTGTATCACCCCGACCGCTTCGCCAGCCAGCCCGACAAGCTGGAGACGTATCACAAGCTGACCAGTACCATCAACCAGGCCAAGGAAAGTGGCGACATCGCTATATTAAGAGAAATCGCCGACGACCCGCACGGGTTCATCCTGCGCCAAGGCTGGGCGACACTGGATTTCAGCGACGAAGCGGAACTGAGCCAGTTGCGACAGTTGTATGGAACGTTGGAACTTGAAATCATCGCCGTCATCGAATCGCTGAATCGCCTGCGGGAAAGTCCTGACTATGAGCTTTGCCAGATCAGCGAGAGAAAGCTGGGGGTCCTCGACGAGCTCGCGGCCGAGAGAAAGACGCGGCTCGAAAAGGAAATCGCCGAACTGGAAAAACAGGCGGGCCAGCTCGCGGTGGAAATCAGGGAGTTGAGTGGCGAGACGCCTGGTCGTATTGCCTGACTCGCCTTACGAAACCCGTTTTGTCCGGAGCAAGATCTGATCTGCAATCCAAGAGGGCTCCCGGCGCGCGTGAAACAGGCCGACCACGAGCCAGGTTTCGGCCTGGCCCTGTTGGAACGGCCCGGTTTTTGACTCACGCAGCCGTCATCGCCATCTTGACGGCTTCCGGGCTGACGCGCGCCACCTCAATCAGAACCTTGGCGGCGCCGGAAGGTTCGCGGTGATTTTGCTCCCAATTACGCAATGTGCCGCGCGGCACGCCGAGCAGGAGGGCGAATTCATCCTGCGTCAGGCCGAGCTGCCGACGCGCCAGCTTCACACGTTGGGCGTAATTCTTGGTCTGCTTCGCGCGCCAATCCGCGGGATCAACGGCACGGTGGCTGAAACCGCCGCGGCCATCCGGCAGAACTTCGGTGACGCGGGCTGGCGTGACCCGGCCGCGGACGAGGTCGGCTTTCTTCTTACGAAGTTTCTGAGCAAGCGAGATCATGTGATTTTTCTTTTCAGTTTCTTGAGATCGGCCGCGGAGAGGTTCTCCTTGGCGTTCTTGGCGTAGATTTCGAGGAGCAGGATTTCCTGGGCGGAGATCCGAAAGAAGTAAATGACGCGCGCGCCGCCGCGCTTGCCGCGGCCCTTGGCTGCCCAGCGGAGCTTGCGGCAACCGCCGCTGCCTTGGATCACGGTGCCGCTTTCCGGGTGGAGGAGAAGCCAGTGCTGCAGGGTCGCAAACTCATCGTCCGAAAGCAGCGCCTCACGGCCCTTGGCGAAACTGGCGTCTTCGATGAAGACCATGGAACCAGTATGTCAATGACAGACCAGCCGGAAAGACCAAAATCCTATATGTTCCACCCCAATTCCTGAAGCACTCGCGGAACAATGCCCTCAGCAGGCACTGGTAGGTCACCGCAGACATGCCTGCAGCAACCGCCCGGAGGCCTTTCGGACGGCGCGGGCATCCATGGGGTCCGGGCATCCATGGGGTCAGGCCGAAACCTGCAACAACTCCGCCCGGCATGTTTCCCACGTTGCACGTTTCCGGCCTGACCCCATCGCCCGTCCGCCCCGTGACGCCGGTAAACGAACGGCGGGCGCCGGCCGTGCCGAAGCTGTCGTGCCATAGATTGCCGCGGTTGATCACGTGATACCGGGCGCCGGGAAACTGAATGCGCCGTCGTCGAGCCATCGCAACAGGCCGGCGCGCCCGAGGTCAACGGGAGCATTTCGGCGCTGACTGGGATTCGGTCGTCACAAGAGTTCGCGGTGAGCTTCCGAGGGAGAGAGGACGCGGACCCCCAAGGCGATCGCTGGCGCGAATTCACGGGGATTGAGCGTGACAACGATCTTTCGCTCGGTGGCGAGCGCGGCGGCGACAAAGGGCACGTCGTCCGCATCGGGCCACCCGGCTGACGACACGACTGCGGGTTGAACGAGCAAACCAGAGGCGCGTATCTTTACGATCACACCAATCCGGTCGGCCGGCTCGATTTCGTCGGAAAACTCGGGCCGCTCCAACACCTCCGCATACTCGCTGATCATCGCCGGCGTGTAGGCGAGGTGCATCTGATCGTTGAAAAAGGCATCGACCAAAGCCGCCGAAGCGCCTCGACGTGCGAGCAACCCCGCCACGATTACGCTCGTGTCCAGGACGATTGCACTCACGCGCGGCGGGCGCGGCGAGTCGCCTTGATTACGGCGGTGATTTGCCTGGGCGACATCTTGTTCAGGCCCGAACTGGCGGCACGCGCGCGAATGCGGGCAAGCGACGTGATGGCCATACTGTCGATGGCGAGCTTTTCGAGTTCACGGCCGAGACCGCTCACGGGTTCGCCATTTGCGGCCTGCTCCGCCGCTTCGCGAAGAAAACGGGACATGGGGAGTCCGCGCCTCCGGGCGGCGTTGCGAATCTTCCGCGCCGTGGCGGCAGGAGCGTGAAAGGAGAGCGTGGCCATGCGATCTATGGATTCCTCTAGGTCCGGCTTGTCAAGCGGCGGGGTCGGCGCCGCCGCCCTCCAGCGCCGCGAGGATCTCGTTGAGCGAGTGCCATCCAGGGGGCCAGGCTCCCGTCGAAACCGCACAGGGTGCTCACTCCCGCAACAACCGTATCAGGTTCGCCCGCACCGCTTCGGCCGCCGCCGCCACGTGGTCTGCCCGCATGCCGGAGCCGGCGGCAACCAGGCGCAACCTGGTCCCGTCGGTGCGGCGGATGTCGGCATAAAGTGCGAGGTCCGTCTGGACGGACGCTCCGCCCCGGGGACGGGTGAAGAGGCCCTCCCCTCCGGCCGGCGCGAGTCCGCGACGGGCGGCCTCCCGGATCGTCAGGCCTTTATCAGCCTGGCCCTCCGCCGGCGGGCCGAGGAAGAACGGGTCGTCGGCGTTGAAGGCAAACGCCTCCTGGCCCCTGCCGTCGACCGCGAGCACGCCGAACCGCCCCTCGTGGCGGCCGAGCACCTCGATCACCTCGCGCCGCAGCCGGGTGGCGGGCGAATCCGCCACCGGCACCGAGTAAACTGGGCGGCCCGGGCGCCGCGCCGTCAGCACGCCCGCTTCGAGCACCGGTTCGCCCCGAATCCAGACGTGCGTGACCCCTTCGGCCTGCACGTGCGGCTTCGCGAACGTCGCCGTGTCGCGGATCGTTTCGGGATCGAACAGCACGAAATCAGCCCAATAGCCCGGACGGATCAGTCCGCGATCGGTCCAGCCCAGCCGGCGCGCGGGCAGCCCGGTCATCTTGTGGATGGCCTCCTCCCACGTCAGCAGGCGCCGCTCGCGAACGTAGACGGCCAGCGTGCGCGGAAAGGTGCCGTAGGAACGCGGATGCGGGTGTGCCTCGCCCAAGGCCGGCAGGATTCCGTCGGAAGCGACGCAGGTCTGCGCATGCTGCATCACCCGATCGACATCGCCGCCCGGCCGGTCGTCCAGGGTGTGATAAATCGCGCCGGCCCCGCGACCGACGAGTTCCATGACCAGTTCCGCCCCGGTCCGGAGCGAGATCCGGGTTTTTCGCAGCTCGAGAATTTCCGCCAGGTTCTTCCCTTCGAACCGCGTCTCGTCCTGCAGCCGCGCGACCTGGATCCGGGCCAGCGCCACCCGCACCTGCCGGGCATCGCGCGGGTCCTGCTCGGGCTCGAACAGTTTGTCCAGGATCTCCCGCTCGACAAAGGCGAGTGTCTCCCGCCGCACCTTCTCGTCGGCGATCCGTCGTAAAAACGCCAGTTGGCCTCCCGCCACCAGTGGCTGCGGCACCAGCAGTGAAATCCCGCTGCTCCCCGCGCCGTAGGGATACTGATCGAGCGTAACATCCCTGCCGCCGCCCCGGGCCTGGTCGATCCGCGCCAACGTCTGCCGCGTCTCGCCCCAGACCGAGGCCGAGGAAATCTTGTGGTGCGAAACGTGCACCGGCACGCCCGCCTCGCGCCCGATGTGGAGCGCTTCGTCGAGGGCCTCCATGATTTTCACGCCCTCGTCGCGCATGTGCGTGGCGTAGAAACCCCCGTAGGGCGCGATCTCGCGGACCACCGCCAGGACCTCCGGCATTTCAGCGTAGGCGCCGGGACGGTAACGCAGGCTGGTCGAAAGTCCGACGGCGCCGGCCTCCATCATCTGTGCGACCCGACGCCGCATGCCGGCCAATTCGTCCGGCGTGGGTGCCACGGCCCGATCGCCCAATTCCGCCACCCGGACGCTGCCGTGGCCGATCAGGAGGACGATGTTAACGCCCGCACCCCGCTCGTGCAAATCGCGAAAGAACCCCGTCGCATCCACCGGAGATCCCCCGCAGTTGCCGACCACCAGCGTCGTGACGCCCTGGCGGACATAATTCTCCGCGTCGCGCCGCGTACGGATGTCCCGGTCCGCATGGCTGTGCAGGTCGATGAAACCGGGGCTGAGCACCAGTCCCTGGGCTTCGATGGTCCGCTTCGCCCGGCCACCGCTGAGGTCCCCTATGCGGTGGATTCTTCCCTCGCGAATGGCCACGTCTGCAACCCGGGCCGGTGCACCGGATCCGTCAATCACCTGCGCGCCACGGATCAAGAGATCGTCGGCGGTGATTTCCTCTCCCGCCAGCGCCGGTCGGATCAGCACCACGGTCGCGGCTAACACCCCGATGAAGAAGATCCAAGGGCGAACAAACCGCAGGCGGAAGGAGTTGGAGCGCATGGCGGCGACGATAAAGGTGGCGCATCGCCTGTCCATCCGTCTGTCCCTCTGCAATCGAACATGGATTTGCGCCGTGGGCGCGGACCATTCGTCACCAGTGTTGCCAAGCGGAGCATCGTCGCTAGGGTGCGCCCATGCAGCTCGACTCGTTGAATCTCACGCTTACCGCCGTGTTCGAACCGGCTCCTGAGGGTGGCTACACCTGTCGTTTCGAGGAATTACCGGACGTGTTCTCCCAAGGGGAAACGCTCGAAGAGGCGCGCGCCAATCTCGCCGACGCGTTAAACCTCGTGCTTGAATACCATCGGGACGAGGCGCGCGGTCGGGCGGTCGATGGTGCTCTCCGGGAGCCGCTCCATCTGGTGGCTTCGTGAAGCTGCTCGACCTCGAGCGGCACTTGCGTGGACACGGCTGCCACTTTGTTCGCGAAGGCGGAGCGCACACCATCTGGAAGAACCCCGTGGCCGGCAGAGTGGCTCCCGTGCCCCGGCACCGTGAGATCAAAGAGGGCGCGGTTCACTCCGTGTGCCGACAGCTTGAAATTCCACGACCGTAGCGCGGCGACCAAGGCGGGCCGATGTCGGGCCGTGTTCGGTGGGCACAGGCAATCGGCCGTCAGGTCGTTGCATGTTCCGGCGAGCGTGAACTGAAAAACCTAACACCTGACTCTCTCCAACTGTTCGACCCTCTCCAACCGTTCCGTAGGATCGCTCAGGTGTTGCTTGGGTCCGCCACCGGGCGGCCTAAAGGTGCGCAATCCGCCGGTAGCCCTTCTCCCAAGCCATCGTACAGACATCGAGCAGCGCTTCATAATGGTCGAAACACACGCGATCGAACCGGGGAACGCTGATGCTGAAACCCGCACAAACGATGGCAAACTCGTTCCAATCGAGGGCGAGTTCGAACCGTGGAGTCGAATGGGGAGCTACCACTAGGCCGAGGATGCCCCGGTGAGCGACGATTCGATGCAGGCGCTCCAAACTCACCAGCGGATCGGCGTAACACAGGAGATCGAGGCTGCAGCCCAGTTCGTCCGCCCGCGCCTTCGCCCCGAGGTACCCGCCCCGGACCGAGCAGTCGGCCGACAGGAGGGTGGCCGGATCGAGATCGGAAAGATAAGCGAGCGACGGGCCCGCCAGCGCGTGTCGCCTCCGCGAGCCCACATAGGCCATCCGTGCCATCCGCCCGTTGGATTGCGGTCGGATAGCCGGGATCCCCCGAGCCGCCGTCGTCCCGGACGATGATCTCGTTGGCCAAATCCCAGGTCTGGCCGCCGTCGCGGCTGAGCGTGGCCCGTACGCCGTAGGGCTTCTGCCGATACCCGTACGAGCAGAGGATCCGTCCGTCGCGCAATTCCAGCAAATGCGCCGGAAAGCCCCACATCGGAGTGCGCTCCGGCTTCGACCAGGTCCGGCCGTCGTCGGCGGAAACGCTTTGAAACAAGAAACCCGCCGGCGGGACCTCGCGGGTGGCCGTCGCGCCATCGCCGCGGGTGCGCAGCATCGCCAGCAGGGCCAGCCCCGGTGCGCGACGGCCGCAAAAAGAGGAAACTGGATCGATCCGGCTGGTCATGGAACAAGAAGCTAAAACTCACCTTTCACGCCGAGCGTGTATTCGGCCGGGACGTACTGATAATTGGACGGCCGCGCGTAGAAGGGCGTGCTCGGGCTGTAGGTCTGGTTGGCCACCGGCGCACCGGTGAGGTTCCTGACACTCGCGTAGACGGAGAGTTGCTTGCTGAACCGGTATTCCACGGAGACGCCGATGCGCGTCTGCGGCGCCCGATACTGGTAGGTATCGGTACCAGAGCTGCTGCGCCGCACCCATTTCGTTTGCGCCACATTGAGCTTCGCCAGAAACCGGGGACGCGCATAACTCACGCCCCAGTTGAGATTGCGCGGAGAGAACTCGGGAAAGTCCGCCGCATTGGTGCCCGACAGCGCCATGCTGGTCAGGTTGCCGAACAGTTCGAGGCCCTTGCCCCAGGCCGGTAGAAACAACAGGGACTGCCGGTAGCCCAGTTCGATTCCGCTGATCGACGCGGAGCCCGCGTTCCGCTGGGTGACGATATCGTAGTCGATGTAATCGTTCGGCAGGCCCAGTTCCTCGAGGATTTGCGGGGTCGCGTCAGAACGGCTGGAAGCGAAGAAGTTCTTGATGTCCTTCTTGAACAGGCTGACCGAGGCCACCGTACCCTTGAGGTGGTAGGCCTCGAGCGTGAGATCGAAGTTGTCTGCGGTCCAGGGGTCCAACCGGACGTTGTTCACGGTGATCGTCCGGTTGGCCTCGGTGGAATCGGGATCGGTGATCGTGGTGTTGGGAATGATGAAATTCAGATTAGGCCGGCCAATGGTCCGGGCGTAGGCCGCGCGGGCGACAACATTTTCGATGACCGTGTAGCTCGCGTTGAAGCTGGGATAGAAGCCATTGTAGCTGGTTTCCGCGTGGGCGCCGAACCGTTTGTATTGGAGCCGCGCACGCTCGAGCGCGTTGGTCGTAATGGGAATGAGCCGGCCGGCGCTGTCCCGGGCCAGACTGCCGTCGGCTCTCCGGGTGTAGACCGCTGATACGTCGTTGAGCGGGCCGGTCCCCTCATCGTCCGTGCGTTCGAACCGGACGCCGGTCGCGATCCACAGCCGGTTCTCGAAAAAGCGGGCGTCCGCGCGCACATAGGCGGCGGAGATCGTCTCCGTCAGCTTGGTGGAGCCGTTCACGGTGGACGTGTGCGTTGCGGCTTCGTTCTCCGTAAACCAGCCGGGGTTGTTTTTGTAGATCGTGAACAACTTGGCGGCGCTCAACCATCGTGGCTGGACCCGGTTGCCCCTGACGTCGGTGAAGTACCAGCGGTTCGAGTTTTCCTGATCGATCAAGTCGAAGTTGGACGCGAGCTGCCCGACCGCGCCGCCCGGCGGATTGAACGACCAACTCCTGGTGCCGAACACGCGGTCGCGAGACTGGCGATCGAGCAGCAGGCCCGCCTTGAGCGTGACCGGCACGACCCAGCGAAACTCGCGCGCGGCATTGATGCGGGCGTTGAAGGCGTCAGACTCCAGCAGTTGCTGGTTGCTCGAGGCCGCGGTGACCGAAAGAAGCGATCCGTCGTAGACGTCGACCGGGGGTCCCGGCCGATTCACCGCCGTGACGACGGGCACGCGCCGCCAGGCCACGCCGCCCAGACCCTCGTTGCGCACGACGAGGTTGGGGAGACTCGCCGTGATGCCCCCGAAGAATCCCTCGTTGAGGTCGTTTCGCACCCACGAGCCGGTGGAGTAGGAGGAATCGGCGTCGAACTTCCAGATTGGTCCGTCGTGCCGGTAGGTCACGGCAACCTTGTTCAGATCGCGGCTGTAGTTGTAGGCTGCCGGCGCCTGAACGGCCGTCCCCACCCCCGTGGTCGCACCCTGGAAATAATTGGCGTCGCCGATGGCGCCCGCCCCCGCGGTGGTCCGAAAAACGTACTGGCGGGTGTAGCCCGGCCGGTACGAACGCGAGAGCATGAGCCGCACGACGTCGTGGGGGCGAATCTTCCAGTCCAAGCCGCCGCTCAGCAGCTGCATGCCGCCGCCGCCGACGAGATTGTTCATCTGGTTCGTCGATTGGATCAGCGTGGTCCGGTTCCAGGTGGGGGTGAGGAACACGCGGTCGTCGTTCCGCAGTGAATACGTCGCGGCGAAGTTCAGGGCGAGGGTCTTGTTCAGCGGCAGAATGTAGGAGAGGTTCGAGCCCGGTTGAATCGGGCTGTCGATGCCGAAGGTCCTGGAACCCGCCCGATCCCGCAGGCGCCGGCCAAAGCCGTTAATCCCGCCCAGTGAAGTCATGGTGCCGAACACCTCGTAGCGGAAAAGCGGCTTCTGCCGGCTGAATCCGCTCTTGGAGATCACGTTGATCGATCCGCCGACGGCGTTGGCTGGCAGGTCGGGCGTCGGAGTCTTGGTGATCTCGAGGCGGTCGACGTTGCCACTTGCCGCCGTTGCCAAATCGAACTGGCGGGTGTCGCCCGCCCCGACCGCCGATGCCGCCATCATGCCGTCGAACGTCACCAGTGTCCCGCTGGCCGGCATGCCGCGGATGGTGGCATACTGCGGATTGGTCGGACTGTAGACGATGTCGACGCCGGGCACGTATTTGAGAAACTCGCCGACATTGCCCTCGCCCATGTCGCCGAATTCGTCGAGCGAGACGACGTTCTTGATGTTGGGGGCGTAGCGCTGTTCGTGCAGGGCGACGGCCACGCCGCTCATTTCCCTTTCTTCGACCGTGAACGCCTCCAACTCGACAATCTCACCGCTGGTGGAGCGGCCCGACTGCGTCACGCCGGTGGCAAAATCGTGCCGGATGGATGCGCCGGGGCCTACGCGCACGGTGGCCGTTTGCGAGGCGAGGCCCACGAAGGAAGCGCTGACGCTCACCTCGCCGCTCGGCACGTTTCGCAACCGGTACTCGCCGTTTTCGTTGGTGTGCGTCTCGATCGCCGTGCCCGCCACCGTGACAAGCGCGTTGTTGAGGTAATTTCCACTCGACGCATTGAGCACGCGTCCCTCGATCTCACCAGCTGGCGGTGACTGGGCAAATAGTACGACCGAGGAAAGGGTTAGGAACGCGTAGCGGAGGGCGGCGGGCACGCGCGCCGTGTCGACGAGACGGGCTGGGCAAACGGTCGGGGTCTTCATGATATTTGGGCGCTTCAGCGGTCGGTCGGTATCCAGGAATCGTGAGCGTCGTGACTCCGTCGCTCGGGGACGACGCCTACAAACCGGTTGATTCCTCTTGGGTAATGCTGGCGATGAGACGTTGCGGTCCGACCGGTGGGGCCGCGAGGACTTTGTCTTTGGACACGTCCAACGAAACCGACACCGTGAGCGCGCCGCGTCAACCCTCCGGGACGGGCCGGCGGCACGAGTCTGCCTCCGCGAGTCGATTGCACGCAAAAACGCGGTCACAGCCAAGGCGTGCCGGCTGCTGGTCTCAGCCGTCCGTCCTTGTGCTCGCTCAGTGAATACGCACGACAAAGACGCTGCCGTCGCTGCCGTGCTGCGAAGCGCCGGGGGGCTGCATCCACTCGGCGACCGTGACCCAGGTTTCGTCGGGACTGACGTCGGTGACGCCAAAATTACCCAGCCGCGCCCCGCGCTCGGGGACGAGGATTCGTTCGGAGGCACGCAGAACGCACAGGCGCTTGGGATCAACCTGGGCCATGAACAACGGCGCGCGGTGGCGAAATACGTGGTCGTTGTTCGCGCCGCGGCGGGTGTAGACGAGGAACAGACCGGTGCGGTGAGTCACCCAATGGGCCTGCGTGTTGTAGCTCCCCAGGTCGGCGCCATCGTCGAATGTCCATGGGCGGATGGTCTCGTAGTCCAGCCCGTCCCGGCTGCGCGTCACGAACGCTCGTTCGTTGTGGCGGATCGTGAGAAAATACATGTCTTCAAAGCGCGTCAGCGAGGGTTCGAACAGCCCGCGAGTGCCGTCGTTGCTGTCGATCTCCCGGCCGTGCCTCTTGTGTTTCAGCATCTGACCATCAAAGGAGCACTGCATCACCGCCACCCGGGCCCTTCCCGCGGCCCCGGCGATGGAAGATGAAGTTCGATAGTGGAACGGCAGCAGGATCGTACCGTCGGCCAAGTCGCAGCGCTGCGTCGACCCGGCCGCCATTCGGACGAACTTCGAGGTGTCGGGCACGTCGAGCGTCCGGTAGGGTTGCCAGCGACCCCGGGCTTGGTCATAGACGGTGTAGGTGGCGTGTTGCGGGCGGACGGAAGGGATGCGCCATTCGGGCGTGTAGACAACATCGAGCCCGGTCGCCAGCAGGGTTTGCGAGTGCTGGTGCCACTGGGGCCAGAAATTGGCGCCCGCGATCCAGCGCCGCTCGCCCTCGATTTCCTCCTGCCGGGGTGCCAGCGACTCGCACTCGCGCGGCTCGGTCCATGTCTCGCCCAAATCGTCCGTCCGCTGCATGAGATTCCGGTCGAAGATATCCGAGCCGCTGAGGCGTAGGGTGTTCATCAACATGACGACCGTCGGCGCGCCCTTCTGTCCGGCACCGGGAATGATGCCCGCTCGTGGATGACTGTAGCAATGCGTGGCGTCGAAGCGCCGCGCCGACACCGTCCGCTTTAGATCGTACGCGGGCGGGACGGCCGCGGCCGGAGCGGCATATCCCCGCGACGAGCGGCCGACAGCGAGGGAAGACACTCCCGCGCACAAAGCGGGCTGCAAGAAATGTCGTCGTTTCATGGGCGGCTGAAAGGGCGCTTGGACTGCACTATTCATGGTGTGGCATAGGGATTATGGCCAACTCTGGCTGGCGGTCTGTCTCTGAGGCGACAGGAGGCGGAGAAGCGAACCCTGCCGACCAGGGTTCCCGGCGCGACCCTCTTGTATTTGGACACGTCCAACGAAAAAGGAGGCGCGGCGCGCCGCGAGCAGCTGGACGGGGTCAGGCTGTTGCGCGCCGCAACGGCGCGTAGGCCGAAGCCGGTTGAACCAGCCAAGGCCGAGATTGACTCCCTGGAGGAACCGAAGGTTGTCCCGTGGGAAATCGCCTTGGTGGCGCGGCTGTGATGACGCGCAGGGCAGGCTTCACCGTGATCCTCTTTGGACCAGCGCCGACTGAGTGCCGGGTACGATTGGTGAACGTTGATCCTGCCCCCCTCCGCGGTCCCCTCACGGTTCTTCGCGCACGGTGTCGAAAAACTTCACGATCTGGCGGAAGTCGTCGCCCTCCATGAACTGCATCGCGTCCCGCGGATGCCGGTTGAGGTAGCCAGTGACCAGATACGGAATCGCAAAACCCCACCGCAATTTCTCGCGCAGCGGCTCGACGGTGTTCTGCACGCACTCCAGCACCGGTCGCAGCTTGAATTTCGGGTTGTGGAGAAAGCTCAGCGCCAGCTCCATCGGGCAGTTGCCCGCGCCCCGGCCCATGCCCGCGATGCTGGCGTCGACATAGTTCGCGCCGCACACGATTGCCTCGATCGTGTTGGCGAACGCCAGTTGCAGGTTGTTGTGCGTATGGATGCCGATCTCCTTGCCGGCCGGCCGGGCATGTTTCTGGAACCGTTGCACGAGCCCGCGCACCTGCTCGCTGTAGAGGGTGCCGAAACTGTCCACGACATAGAGTGCCTTCACCTCCGACTTCACCATCACCTCCAACGCGGACTCCAGCTCGCTCTCCGGCACGGTTGACACGGCCATGAGGTTGAGCGCCGTCTCGTAACCCTTGTCGTGCGCATCTTTCACGATTTCGAGCGCGGCGGGGATCTGGTGGATGTAGGTGGCCACGCGGACCAGATCGACGACACTCTGGGCGCGCGGCAGGATGTCGGTGTGGTAATCGGTCCGCTCCGCATCGGCCATCACGGCGATTTTGGTGCCGGGTTGTTTTTCCCCGACGGCGCGCCGGATATCGTCCTCCGTGCAAAACTTCCAAAGGCCGTACTTGGTGCGGGAGTAGAGCCGTTGGGCCGACTTGTAGCCGACCTCCATGTAATCGATTCCCGCCGCGACGTCGGCGGCGTAAACGGCCTGCACGAAGGCGAGGTCGAAGTTGTGATCGTTCATCAATCCGCCGTCGCGCACGGTGCAATCGAGCACCTTGAGCTCGGGCCGGAAGGAGACCCACCCCTTGGTGCCGGTCGGATTGGTTTGAGATTCAGTCGTCATGGTGGCGGAGGAAAAATGAACGCTTTTGCCGCCGAGTCGTCACCACAAAACGGCGCCGGAGAAGTGGGGTCGGCGAAGTCCGAAACATGCAGCGTCGCCGTCAAGTCGGGTGGCGTGGTGGCAGGTTTCAGCCCCGTTGGGCAATTCCCGCCCCACTTTGAGGTTGGCGCGCCGGGTGCGGGGCGTGTTTGCTCTCCGGCCCATGGCTGCTGCGACGAATTTCCGCCGGGTCTATTCCGGCAAGAAGATCCTGATCACGGGCGGCCTCGGTTTCATCGGATCGACGCTCGCGCGGACCCTCGTCGCCTTGGGCGCGCGGGTGACGATCGTCGACAGTCTCGCACCGGAGTACGGCGGCAACCGCCGCAACCTCGCCGGCATCGCGAGCCGGGTGAAGGTGCACATCGCCGACGTGCGCGACTGGCCCCGGCTGCCCCGGTTGGTGGCGGGCAAGGATTTCTTGTTCAACCTGGCGGGTCAGACGAGCCACATGGACTCGATGACCGATCCGCAGACCGACCTCGACATCAACTGTCGCGCGCAGCTCGCAATCCTCGAGGCCTGCCGGTTGCACAATCCGTCGATTCGGATCGTGTTCGCCAGCACGCGGCAGATCTACGGCAAACCGGACTACCTGCCGGTCGATGAGCGGCACCCGCTCCGGCCGGTGGATGTAAACGGGATCAACAAAATCGCGGGCGAGTCGTTTCACCTGCTCTATTCGCGCGTGCACGGGATTCGGGCGACGGCGCTGCGGCTCACCAACACGATCGGGCCGCGCATGCGCGTGAAGGACGCGCGGCAGACGTTCGTGGGGGTCTGGGTGCGGCGGTTGGTCGAGGGCGAGCCATTCGAGGTCTGGGGCGGCCGGCAGTTGCGCGATTTTACGTTTGTCGACGATGCGGTCGAGGCGTTCCTGCTGGCGGCGGCGCGCGAGGAGGCGGTGGGCGAAGTGTTCAACCTGGGCGGCCCGCCCCCGGTGACGCTGCAACGCCTCGCGGAGCTGCTCGTCGAGATCAATGGCGGCGGCAGTCTGGTGGTGCGCGAGTTTCCGGCCGAGCGAAAGAAGATCGACATCGGTGATTATTATGCGGACGACCGGTTGATCGCACGGAAGCTGGGCTGGCGGCCGCGGACGGACTTGCCCAACGCGCTGGCCCGGACGCTGGAATTTTACCGCCGGGAACTGCGGCATTACGTTTAGCCGAATCGATTCGGAGTTCATCCCGATTGCGCGGGCGCGGCATGGGCTGATTCCCGTTGCAACGAGGGCTTGCGCCCTGCGCGGGTTTTTGCGGCTAATCTTCGTTGATGTCCGGCCCTGCGCTCAGCTTCGTCATTCCGCTCTATCATAGCGCCCAGACGATCCGAGATGTCGTGCATGACATCGAGGGTCTCACGGTGGAGGGCGGTCATGAAATCATCCTGGTGAACGATGGCAGCAGCGATGCGACGAGCGACGTCTGCCGGGCGCTGGTGCGCGAGGCCAGGGTTCCGATCACGTTGATTGAACATGCGCGCAACTACGGGGAGCATAATGCCGTTCTCACCGGCTGGCGGCACGCGCGCGGTGCCCATGTCGTGAACCTCGATGACGATGGCCAGAATCCGCCGGCCGAGGCGGTGAGGATGTGGCGCCACGCGCAGGCGACCGGCTTGGATGTGGTCTTCGGGCACTACGCGGTGAAGCAGCACTCGGGGTGGCGGAATCTGGGGAGCTGGTTCACCAACCGGATGACCGACTGGGCCCTGGACAAACCGCCTGGATTTTACCTTTCGAGCTTTCGTTGCGTGAGCGCGTTTGTCGCCCGGCAGGTCGTGTCGTATGCCGGGCCGTATCCGTATATCGACGGGCTCTTGCTGCAAGTGACGCAGCGAATTGGTTCGGTCGCGGTGCGCCATGAGCCCCGCCGCGCCGGGACCAGCACGTACACCCTGCGCCGGCTGGTGCGACTGTGGTTGAGTGCCTGGATCAACTTTTCCGTGTTGCCGTTGCGACTGGCGACCTTGATCGGCATCGTGATCGCCGCCGTGGGTGTGCTGGCGCTCGGCGGCGTGGCCTGGATGTGGTGGCGGGACACCGGTCCGTCCTATGGCTGGGGCTGGCTCATGGCGGCGCTGCTGATCTTCTCGGGCACGCAACTTCTGTTGCTGGGCCTGATTGGAGAATATGTCGGCCGGATGTTTCTCGCCATCAACCAGCGGCCCCAGTCGGTGGTGCGCGAGGTGGTCAGGGGTAATTCTCCGCCCGGGGCGGAAAATTAGCTGCGTTTCGCCAGGATCATTTCCCAGCGGGCAAACTCGCGATCGAGGGCGTGTTCGAGCGAGGTCACGGCGAAGGCGGGCGGAGTGGTGCTCAAGCCACGGGCGTGCAGCCACACGCGCAGGACAAGAGCGGGGTCGCAGTTGCGCGGCTCAATCAGGATCTTTTCAAAGTAGTCGCGGCACCACGGGCGGGTGGCGCTGGCGATGAATTCATGCCGCCAGCGGCGGGCGAGGCGGTGCGAGTTCTCCTCGTCAAACCGCTTGCGGCCCGTCGAGGCACTGACGTGGTGGCGCACCGCGCTGCGCAGGGCAACGGCGTTGACGAGGCCGGCGGCCCGGGCGCGGAAGCAGAGATCGACGTCTTCGCCACCATTGCGGTAGGCCTCGTCAAAGCCGCCGAGTTGCCGCCACCGGGAGCACGAGATGAGCAGGCACGCGCCGGTAACGGCCGGCACGATGCGGACGGGATGCAGCGATCGGGCGAGACGTGAAGGCAGGGTGCGGTCGTGCTCCGGTTTGCCTTTCGGACCGATGAGCATGCCCGCGTGGTCGACGGCGCCGGAACCGGCATCGATTTGGACGTTGCCGATCGCTCCGGCGCGAGGGCCGAGGGTGCGGAACGCGGCCAGGAGCGCTTCGAACCAGCCGGGCAGGAGGACGAGATCGTTGTTGAGCAGCAGGAGGATTTCGCCGCGGGCGAGGACGGCGGCGCGGTTGTTGGCGGCGGCGTAGCCGAGATTGCGGTCGTTGAGTACGACACGGTACGGGGGGCGGAGCGTGGCGAGCCAGTCGCGTGTACCATCGGTGCTCCCGTCGTCCACGAGGATGATTTCGTGCTCGAGCTGGGCGGGCAGGGTGGCCTGCAGGCTCGCGAGGCAGGCCTGCGTGAGCGCGAGGTTATTGAAGAGGGGAATGATGAAGCTGACCTGCACGCCGCTCAAAGGTGGGACGGGGGCGCCGCCACGTAAAGCCCCGGGTGGGAATTTGTCGTTGCCGTGCTTCTCACCTTCGTTTCCGACGATCGAGGATCAACGGAGGGAGATTGGAAAAGGACCAAGGCAGGGTCTCCGGTCGAGTGGCTCACGCGCCGGGCCAGCTTGCGAGCGGGCTGTCGGCCGCGCCCAAATCGCGCGGATTCAACCTTTGAGAGCGCGCCCTGGGCGGAGAACGGACCTCCTGGTCCGTTCAGGGATATCGCGTTCGCTGCCCCACTGCTTCGGAACGGACCGGGAGGTCCGTTCTCCGCTTGTTTCGGGCAAAGATGTGTCGGTCGTTGGAAGCCTGGCCGGATCCCTGGGCTAACCGAGTGCGCGCTTCAGCAGGTTGGCGGTGATGCGTTGCACGCGCTCGTCCGGTCCGTGGGGTCGGCTCCAGTGCGACCACGGGAGCATGTGGCCCGGCGGCGAAGCCAGACCCTGCGCCCAAAAGATCGTGGCGCCATTGAAAACAAAATTTCCCTTCGGCCCCGGGAAAATCGTCGCCGTCCAGCGGGCCGGGGTCACGCCTCCCGCCCAGACCGTGCCCTCGGCCACGATTTCGTTGCCGGGGATTTTGGCCGGCGCCCCGTGATGCTCCCAGCCGACCAGGCCGCGGACGCTGTCGCCCTTCTTCATGCCGGTGCCGGCGAAGATCCAGTGATCGGGTTGCGTGCAGATCCAGTCGCCGCCGCCGTTGAACGGGATGATCGTGCGCGCGCCAATGATGAGACTCTCATCCGGGCCGATGCGGTTGTATTTCTTTGTGAATACCCGCTCGGCTTTCGCCACCTCCGCGTCGGTGAGCCCGGAATAATGGCCCTCCCGGTTGATCTGCCGGTTGGCGCGACCGTCCGACGAGTTCGAAAAGGTGCTGACCCCGAAGACGGAGTTGGCGCTGAGCCAGAGCACGTTCACGCCCGAGGCGATGGCGGTCTTGGTCGCCTGATACTGGCGCAGATCCCAGTACTCGTCGTGCCCGACGCTGAGGAACGCCTTGCTGCGCGTGAGCTGGGACGCATCGAGGCAGTCGCTGTTCGAGCAATAGGTCACGTCGTAGCCGTGCTGCTCCAGCCAATACGCGAGCGGGAATTCAAAGCACAGCCACTCGCCGCTGCCGAGGGACTGCGGGTGCTCGTAAATCTGCGCGTACTTGCCGTACGGGCGGTCGAAGCTCCCCATGACCTCCGTCACCTGGGCACCGCGGGGATCGGTGTACATCGAATAGTTGTCCGGCCATTTGTTGTAGGCCTGCCAGGTGTTGTCGCTGCACTGGAGGAGAACGTCGGCGCGCCGCGTGTCGCGGACGATGAAGATTACGTAATTCTGCCAGTACGGCTGGTTGGCGCGGTCGGGTACCGTGGTGAGCCGGCCGAGATACACTCCGCTCACCCAGTCCGCGGGTATCTTCAAGGTTGTGCTCGGTTGCCACCGGCACTCGACCAGGCGTTTCTCGCCCACCGGTGGATCGGGCTGCTTCTTGCCGTCGAGGGGTCCGAGCACGGTCATCAACCGGGCGCCGCGGCCGCCATAGTACCCGGTGCGAAAAATCTCGATCGTAAACTTCGTGGTGGCCCGGGTGCTCACCATGATGTCAATCGAGTCGCCGACGAGCACGGACTGCTTGGAACAATATCCCTCGATGTCCGATGCGCGCGGCCCGCCCTGCTTGTCGAGGCGCACACGGGTGAGTTGCCAGTCGAGTGCACCGGGGCGGGCGTTCTCGCGGGTGATGAGGGAACGATTGGCCGGTGTCGGCGCCGTCGCGCCGTCGGCGTGACTCCCCGTGGCGCTCGCGAGCGCGACCGAGGCTCCGGCTTTGATGAAGTCACGACGCGAGAGGCGAGCGGGAGGTTGGACGATTTTCATGGGGTGCGTAGTAGTGGGAAAGACAGCCGAAATTTGGGCGAGCGGCAACGAGCAAAACGTCGCCGGCCGCGGCCGGGTGCAGTCGAGTCTTCTGTAGCGGCGGTCTGTGACCGCCGGGAACATCGTGGCGGCCCCGACCGCGGTCACAGACCGCCGCCACCGGTGCGGAATCGCGCGACCCTCCCGCATCAACGCGCGGTCCAGCCGCCGTCGATCGCGATGGCGGTGCCCGTGATTGAGCGCGCCAGATCGCCACAAAGATAAAGTGCGAGCGCGGCGACCTCCTCCACCTCGATCAGGCGGCGGGTGGGTTGCACCGCGAGCATGACGTCCCGCAGCACGGCCTCGGGCGGCAGTCCGTGGGCCAAGGCCTGCGCGGCGATCTGTCCCTCGACCAGGGCGGTGCGGACATAACCCGGGCAGATGGCGTTGCACGTGATGCCGCACTCCGCGACCTCCAGCGCGACCGCCTTCGTCAATCCGATTTGCCCGTGTTTCGCGGCCACGTAGGCGGACTTGAAGGGCGAGGCCACGAGTCCGTGGGCGGACACGAGATTAATGATGCGCCCCCAGTGGCGCCGCTTCATCCCGGGCAGGGCGGCCTTGGTCGCATGGAAGGTGGAATTAAGGATGACATCCTGAATCGCCTGCCAGCGGTCGGCGGGAAATTCGTCGACCGGCGAGATGAATTGGAAGCCGGCGTTGTTGACCAAGATATCGACCCCGCCAAACGCCGTTTCCGCCGCCGCGATGAGTGCCGTCACCTCTGGCGCCCGTCCGACATCGGCCCCCTGAAACCGGACGTTCGATCCGGTTTCGGCCGCGAGTGCGGCGCGCAGCTTTTCGATTTTAACGGGGTCGCCGAACCCATTCAGCATGACGTTGGCGCCGGACCGCGCGAGCGTCTGCGCGATGGCGAGGCCAATGCCGCTGGTCGAACCGGTGACGACGGCGGATTTGTCTTTCAGGGTCATGGTTGCGTTGAACGGTGGGAGATTGGCGGAGGCTTGAGGTAGGTCAGTTCTTTTGCGGCAGGGCTCCTACCTCTGCAATTGCACCGCGGTGTTGCCCCTGGGTGCCGGCGCATCAGGGATCGCGTATCCGTTCGACGGTGAAGCCGCATCGACCCGGCGCCGAAACCAGCACCCGGAACGGCAGCCCTCCTCGCACCAACGAATAGTTCTATAACCAGCGACACAACTTTTTCAGGCGTCCCTTTGGTCCCGCCGCTCACGCGGCGGGCTACGCCTTTATTGTAGCCCTGCGCGTGAGCGCAGGGACGCCTTGATCCGCAAACAATTCTGGCGTCAGGTATAGCTGGTCGCCGCGCGCAGAAGTCGCGCCGCCGCGTCAGAGCTTCCGATACTTCTCCGGTGGAATTTTGATGCGATGCCCGGAATCGAGGTCGGTGAAAATATGCCAGTGGGAATCGTGGGTGTCGTGGACGGCGACCTCGATGCGATGCCCGGCGGCATACGTGTATTCCTCAAACGCGTAGCCATGATCCTCGTGGAGGATCGCTTCGCCGAGCTCACCGCTGTGTGGTTCTGTGATTTCTATTTTCCAGGTATCCATTGGGTTTTTTGTTGGGAGATAACGAACAGATCTGGTTTCAGGGGACAGGAAAAATTGGCTGCGACGGCGGGGCGTTCTATTTCTCGGCCGCCCCGTTGCGCTTTGCCTTTTCGGCGAGAATTTTTTGGGCATGCTCGTGCGGCACCTCGGCATAGTGGCTGAACTGTTCGGCATGGCGGCCGCGGCCGCTGGTCAGCGAACGCACGACGGAACTGTAATGATACAGCTTCTCCTGCGGGACGCGGGCGCGGATGATTTGGAAGCGCCCATCGGAGTCGACGCCGAGGATCTGACCGCGGCGTGCCGACAGATCGCCGAGGATCGCGCCCACGTAGTCGTCCGGCACCGTGACCGAAACGGTGTAGATCGGTTCGAGCAGGCAGGGGGTGGCGGCCTGGAAAGCCTCCTTGAACGCGTGGTAACCGGCCACTTGAAACGCAATATCCTTCGAATCCACCGGGTGCATCTTGCCATCGAAAAACTCGGCCTTCACGTCAGTAACCCGAAAGCCGGCGAGGATGCCTTCCTTGCAGGCGGTCTGGACACCTTTCTCGACCGAAGGAACGAAGACGCGATCGACATTGGTGCCGACGAGCGTCTGCTTGAAGTCAACGCCGCTGTCCCGCGCGCCCGGCTCGACCCGCAGCCAGACCTCGGCGAACTGGCCCGCGCCGCCGGTCTGTTTCTTGTGCCGGTAGCGGGACTCGCCGCGGTTGCGGATGGTTTCGCGATAGGGAACATGCGGTTCTTCGAGCGTTACCGTGACGCCGAACCGCCGCAGGAGCCGTTCGACGATCACCTGCAGGTGAATCTCGCCCTGGCCGGAGACGATGGTCTGGTGCACCTCGTCATCGACGCGGTAATGAAATGTCGGATCCTCCTGATGCAGGGTGGCCAGGCCGACCGCGAGCTTGTCCTCGTCGCCCTTCGAACGGAGCCGGAGCGCGCCGTGGATATTGGGGGCGGGGTATTCGACCTTGGGCAGCACGACCTGATAGCGCGGGTGGCAGAGCGTGTCGCCGGTGTGCGTTTCCCGGAGCTTCACGACCGCGCCGAGGTCGCCGGCGTGCAAGACGGGCACAGGGGTGCGCTCGTGCCCGTTGAGCACGTAGACTTGGCCGAGCCGCTCGGTGGCGTCGCGCGAGGTGTTGAACAGTTCGTCCCCGGCGTGAATCGAGCCGGAAAACAACCGGAAGAGCGACAACTCGCCCACGCCGGGCTCGTTCATCGTCTTGAATATAAAGACCACCGGCTCCGGTTGCGAAAGCGACACGGAGCCGGGAAGGCCACTGGAGTCTTTGGCTGGCACCTCTGCCCGGTCGAGCGGGGAGGAGCCATATTTGGCAATGAAGTCCATGAGCCGGGCGACGCCGACGTTGGTCTCGGATGAGACGGCGAAGAGCGGGACGATCACCTGGTTCTGGATCGCCTTGTGCAGGCCGGCGCGAAATTCCTCCTCGCCGAGGGCTCCCTTCTCAAAGAAACGCTCCATCAGCGCATCGTCGGACTCGGCGACATACTCGATCAGCTCGCGGTGCAGTTGCTGCACGCGCTCGGTCAGCGGCCCGGCGGGCGCCTCCGTGTAACGTCCGTTGCCACCGGGAGTGTAGGAGATGATCTCGTTGCGCATCACATCGAGCACGGAACTGAAGCCTGGCCCGGCGTTGAGCGGGATGGCCATCGGGAAGACGTTCTTGCCGAAGTGGGCGCGGGCGTCGGCGAGCACGTCTTCGAATTTGACGTTCGCCTTGTCGAGCGCGTTTACGACCAGCATCTTCGGCAGGCCGAAGTGCGTCGCGTAGTCCCAGACCGCGTCGGTGCCGACGCCGAGCCCGTGCGCCGCGTTGATCACGATGAGCGCAAAATCGCCGACGCGCAGCGCGCCCAGGCCCTCGCTGATGAAGTCCGAGTAGCCCGGCGTATCCAGGATGTTGAACTTTTTTCCCAACCATTCGGTGTGCAGCAACGAGCAGTGCACCGAGATCTGATGCTGGTGTTCGCTGGCGTGATAGTCGGACGCGGTCGTGCCAGCGGCGATGGAGCCCATGCGGCCGATCTTGCCGGAGCACGCCAGCATGGCCTCGGCCAGCATCGTCTTGCCAGACGAGGCATGGCCGAGCACAGCGAAACTTCTCAGGTCTGAAGGTGAGTATTCTTTCATGAACCGAAGGTTTTTTGGGTTTGGGCCACGCGGGGTGCGTGGAATGAGAGGCGCATCCTAGCGAGATGGGGCGCGGCTGCCTGCGCGTCGTTTGCGAGTTTCCCAGCGGATCTTGCTTAAATTCTCGCCGAGGCAAGCCGAACGGTGGCGGAAGGGAGAAATCGCCAGGAAATTCACGGGTCAGCCGCTCTTATTGAAGCGGAAGTTCACCAGGTCGTAGTCCTGCATCACGTATTGTTTCGTCTCGAGCCGGAGTTTGCCGGCGCGCTTGGCCTGCGTCTCGCCGCCGGCGGCAACGAAGTCCGCCCAGCCGATGATCTCAGCGCGGATGAAGCCTTTCTGGATGTCGGTGTGAATCGCTCCGCCGGCATCCCACGCGGTCGTCCCCTGGCGGAGGAGCCAGGCGCGGTTTTCCTTTCCGCCCACGGTCAGGAAGGAGATCCAGCCCGCGGCCGCGACCGCCCGCAACAGGAGCGCGTCGGGCTGGGTCACCTCGTCGGCCGAGGCGACCACGACCGGCTTCCGGGTGATCAGGCCGCTCGCATTCGCAGCCTCCCAATCCGCCGCGGCGTACTCGCACGCGCTCAGGCAGCGACCCGCTTCGAGATCGATCTGCATTCTTTGCAGAACTGCTTTCTCCGCGTCCGCCGCCCCGCGTCCCAGGCGGACTTCGACGAACTCGAGATCCTGCAGGATGAGATCGAGCGCGCTGTCCGCGGTCGCCACGATGGCATCGGCATCGGCCAGACCGTCGTCGCCGAGTGCGTCCACCAGCGCGTAGGCTTTCTTGTCGGCCTCGACCAGTTTGTGCGCGGTGTCGAGCCGCGGATCTTTGAGCGGGCGTTTGCCCGCGACCGAACCAGGAACGCCATACAGGCTGATTTTCATCAGTTGCGATTCGTGTTCCGAAACTGCGCCCGGCTCAAGGCTGGAAGCAGGAATTTCACAGCCAGCGGTCCTTCCAGGCAAACGCCTCTTCCTGCATGGGTGGCTTGAAGGAGTGCGGTTCGTCGTAAAACGTGCCGCGGAATCTCTGCGGGATGCCCGCCTTCGCGTCGATTCGCGCCAGCTTGTCGACCGCGGCTCAGTCGCGCTGATGGGTCAGCCACAGCACGCTGGCAAGGGCGGCGAATGCGATGGTCGGGGCGATGATCCACGCGGAGTTAAACGGTACCTGATAGTGCTCGATGGCCCACCGCACCACCGCGCACTTCACGAGGATCACGAACCATGCCGCCGCCATGAACCAACGCGTCCGAACCGAGTACTGGGCCAGGTCGATATGGAATGGGTGTGTCATGGCCCCATTCTATCTCCAAAGCGCCGCGAACGCTCCGCATCGTTTGGCTTTTGGCTGCGCATTTTCTTCTGATTGTATTCGGTACCGACGCGGGCGCCGTCTCAGGGCAATTCGTAAACTTCGACGATGGCGCGGCCGCCGGTGTTGTTCACCCCGGTGACCTGGACCGTGTAGGCGCCGGGTGCCAGGGTCACGAGGAGCATCGCATCCTTGCTCGTCGGATCGCCGACCGCGAAGGCCGCGACGGCGGTGCCGGCGGCGGTGAGCTGAGGATCGCCGCCCCAATTGTCATTTTCGGATATTCTTGAGGAACTGGCATTGAAAAGGGCAACCTGCGGATCCGGCATGGAATCGCCGACGCCAAACTGCGTGAGGCCGGGGCCGATCGCACGGATGAGAACGCTTTTCGAGGTCGAGCCGCCGACGTAGAAGCCGGCCGTGAGCGTGCTGCCACTGGGAATTTGTTTCAACACCGACACGTTGATCAGCCGCGGTGTCGTTGCCCCGTGGGCGCCGGCCGGGGTTGCATCGTAGAGCTCGGCGATCACGGTGCCGGTCGCGCCGCCGACGCCGCTCACCTGCACGGTGTAGTTGGCGGGCGCCAGAATTGGTTGGAAGAGGGCGGCGTCCTTCGAGGTTGGCCCGACGTAGGCGAATGCGCCGACTTGCGCAAAGGCGGCGCTGAGTGCCGCCGTGCCGCCCCAATCGTTGTTCAGCGCGACGGTGGTGCCCGGATTGGTGCTGGTGTTGACGAGCGTCATGGTCGGATCCGACAGGAAGCCGGTCACAGCGAACTGGGTCAGGGAGGGACCGGCGGCGCGGACGAGCAAGGCTTTGCTGCCGCTGGTGCCGGTCCCGCCGAGCACGGTGCCCACGGTGAAAACGGGCTCGCTTGCGGTCACGTTGGTGAGAATCGAAAGGTTGATCAGCCGGCCGAGTTCGGCCGCGGCCACGTTGACGACGGTCAGCAGGGCGTTGTCGCTCACCACAAGCCCGGAAGGATTGGTGGCGATCACCGCGTACGTGCCGGCATCGGCGGGGCCGGCATTGGCGATCACCAGCATCCGGTTCGTCGCGTCCGCCAGGGCGATGCCGTCGCGCTGCCATTGGTAGGACGGTGCGTTTGTCGCCGTGGCGGTGAAGACGATGGTGCTTCCGCTGGCCAGGATCTGGGGCGTGGGTTGCGCGGTAAAGGCCGGGGCATTGGCCCCGTTTACCACCAGCGTGGCCGCGAGGCTCGTCACACCCCCAACGGAGTTGGACGCCACCAGCGTGTAGGTTCCCGCGTCGCCTGCCTGCACACTCGCAAGGTTGAGCGTGGCACTGGTCGCGCCCGAAATCGCCACGCCGTTCCGGCTCCACTGCAAGGTCGGACTCGGGTAGCCCATGGCGGCCGCGGTGAAGCTCGCGGCCTGACCGATCAAAACGGTTCTGCTTGCCGGCTGGGTCGTGATATTCGGCAGGGTGCTGGTGCCGGGGAGTGACACGCGGTAGGCGAGCACCATGGTGTCGATGTTGAGCCCGGCCTTGTAGGATCCGCCGTCCTGCTGGAAACCATCGGTCGTCGAGAAATCGTTGTCGTTGCCGATCAGCAGGAAAAAATCGTCGGGGGCAGCGGGATCGAGCGCGGGGACCAGGGCGAGACTTTCCCACTTTTCGGCGAGGGTCTCGGAGTTGGCATTCGCACTGTTGTTGAGGTCGAATTTCGCCAGCTGGGTGGCGTCGTTGATGTCGATGAGGACGGCGGAGGTAGCGGGCGTGATGGCGGCGGCGAGGATGCCATTGGGCGCGGCCGGGTTGTTGATGTTGTCGAAGATACCGCCGGGCACGATGTTGGTCGCGTTGGTGGTATCGTAGATCAGGACGGCGCGATAGATCGATCGCGTGGTGTCAGCCCCGCGACCGTTGCCGTCGCGGGTGAGCACGAGGAAGCGGTTGTTGCCGAGCGCGACGAGATCACCGACCGACGCGACTTGCTGCGCCCCGCTTTGGGTGTAGATCGGCAACGGCAGGATCCATTCGCCGCTGAGCGTGGGCACCGCGGGATTGGTGATGTTGTAAGCGAGCAGGCGGGTGTAACGGCGCAGGCTGTTGTCGCCGGCTCCGCCATCTTGGCGCAGGGCGGACTGCATCAGCGCGAAGAGCGTGCGGCCGTCGGCGGAGACGGAAAGGCCCTCGAGGCCCTGGCTGTTTCCCCGGCCGGCGTCAGGCTGGCTGGGGGTGGGCGAGGGCTGGCCGGCGGCGGGGCTGTCAGACGAGAAAGATTCCTGCGCATTGCGGCGGGGGATGAACGCATCGGGCGGCCGGATGGCCCCGAGCAGCGTGCCGGCGGCGGAGAAGCGATACAAGTAAGGGCCGTATTCGTCGCTCACGAAGAACGTCCCGTCCGGGAGCAGGGCGAAACCCTCGGCATCGAGGGTGAGATCGCCCGTGTGCGCCTGCGGCAACCGCAGCGCGGGCAGACCCGTGCGCGTCCCCGAACCGGTCACGGTGGGATCGAGCGACGTGAGCCGGCGACCGTCCCCTTCGGTGAGCAGCAGGGTTTCGCTGAGCGCCAGCCCGAGTTGATCCTGTTTCGAAGCGCCGTTGAGGTCGGGCTTGAAGGTGAGTTCGAATTTCTGGCGCCGCGGGCGGTAGTTCGTCGTGACGCCGGATTTGGCGTAGCCGCGGTCCGGCTGGGAATAGAGCGTGCCGGCGTAGGAGCCGTCGGCGTTGCGCCGCCACGTGCGAGGGTCGATCGCCAGGCCGGAGAGCGAACCGAAAGTCTCGTTCAATTTGTCGCGCTTGTCGGCATTCACGCGGCCGGCGCCAAACAGGCCCCGGTTCGAATAGGTGACTCCGCCGAACGTGACGCTTTGCGCCCCGACAGGTGAAAGTGCGCCCGCGGCGGCAAACGCACACAAGATCGCGGAGCAACGGGAGAAGCGGGCCATCGGTGCTCGTTTAGCCCGGAAGTGGCCGGCAAGTCGATGTGATTTCCGGCCGGCCGGGTGGCTGGGCGCATCGCCCCATGGCGGTGATTTTGATGGGGGCGCGGTGCCCTCACCGCGCAATCGCCCGAATGGCGGGTGAAGGGCACCCGCCCTCCATCGTTCGGAGCATTTAGGTGTTGCCTGAAACGCCACTGGGCGCGAGTCGTTGAGAGAGCGATGAAGGTCGACCGAGCACAACGCCAGCGGCGCGAAATCAAATACATTATCCCCGAGGAGACCGCGTTGGCGATTCGCAGCTACTTGAACAGCTACCTGGATCCGGACGAGAACGCCGCCGGGAAGATCGACAATGCGTATGAGGTGCAATCGTTGTATTTGGATTCGGATCAGCTGACCACGCATTACGCTGCCAGCGAAGGCTCGCGCAACCGTTTCAAGTTGCGCATCCGTTACTACGACGACGATCCGGTGTCGCCCGTGTATTTCGAAATCAAGCGCCGGATCAACGAGGGCATCGTAAAGCAGCGGGCGCGCGTCCGCCGCGAGACGGTGAAGTCGCTGTTGATTGGTGCGAGCCCGACGCCGGAGCACCTCTTCACCTGGAATCCGCAGCACTGGTCCGATCTGCTCGATTTCTGGCAACTCACGGAGCGACTGCAGGCCGCCCCGCGCCTCCACAACGCCTATATGCGCGAAGCCTATGTCAATCCCGGCAAGGCGACGGTGCGTGTGACCCTGGACCGCAAGGTGCGGGCCGAGCCGGAATTTCGCGGTGACTTGGGCTCGACACTTCTGAAGCCCGTGGAGATCTTTGCCGGTGTCGTGATTCTCGAGCTGAAGTTCACCGAGCGGATGCCAACGTGGCTGATCGAGATGGTTCGCGGTTTTGACCTCAAGAGTTCCGGTGCCGCCAAGTATTGCGATTCGGTTGAGGCGATCGGTCCCATGCGCGTGGCGCGACGTTTGACGGGTTTTGAGTGGGGACACTCCGAAACCGAAGTCCCGACGAGTGCGCCATGGCTTGACGCCTCGGTGGCGTTGCGTAGTGCGTTGGGGCCCCACCGCAAATGAACGCATTACTGCAGGGCGACTTCGCCTCAGCGCCAACCAGCTTCCAGGCGATGCTGCTCGCGCTGCTGCTGGCGTTTTTGTCCGGCCAGGTTTTCGCCTGGGTCTACGTCATGACCCACTCGGGGGTGTCGTATTCGCGCTCGTTCGTCGTGTCGTTGATCATCCTGCCGGTGCTGGTCGCGCTCGTGTTGCTGGTGATGTCCAACAACCTGGTCACCGCCTTCGGCCTGATTGCGGTCTTTGCGGTCATCCGTTTTCGTAACGCGATCCGCGACACCCTGGATCTGTGCTATGTGTTGACCGTGATTATCCTTGGAACGGCGTGCGGCACCCAGAAGTTTTCCACCGCCATCATGGGTGGCGCGGCGGTGGCCGGCTTGCTGGTGTTTCTCTGGATGACGGCCTCTGGCACGCGGCACCGCTTCGACTTGATTTTGAACCTCCGCTGGATGCGTTCGCCGGACGAACTGGCGGCGGTGCGGCACCTGCTCGAGCGGCACAGTCTCAGGGTGCACGTGGCCAACCAGCATTTTGGGGTCGGCATGGAGGGTGCTGACCTTTCGTATCGCGTGTTGTTGAGGGATCCCTCGCGGGCGGCGGAACTCCTCCGCGAACTCGCCGCTCTCCCCGGTGTCGACCGGGTCTCGAGCGTGCAGGCGGCCGACGAGTCGGAGATCTAACCGCATGGATCCACGCCTGCTCACTCCCATCCCAACCCCGCCCGCGCAGCGGTGGCGGGAAGTTCGACTGCTCTACCTGCCGCGGACCGTTTTTGTGCTTGGCGTGATCGCGGCCGCGGTGCTTTGGACGCGCTGGGTGGCGCCGGCGACATTGGTGGCGGAGGCCGACATCGTGCAGGCCGATGTGCGCTCGGTGACGGCGGGCGTGCTTGTCGATCTCAAGGTTTCAATGCTTCAGACCGTGCGGGCGGGGGAAGTGATCGGCCATGTGGCGACGGCCAATCCGCGTCTGCTTGATGCGACGCTCGCGGTCATCCGCGCGGAGGTTGGCATGCTCACCGCCACGGCGACGGGCACGACCGATCGGCAACGGGTGGCGCTCGAATTCGAGCGGCTCCAGTTGGATTGGATGGCTCATCGGGTTGAACTTGCGGCGTTGAAGGGCCGCCTGCAACAAACCGAGTCCGACCTCGCGCGCGCGGTGCCGCTGCATCGCACCGGCTTGGTGACGGAGGAGAGCTTTGAACAGTTGAAAACGAACCGCGACGCGCTCGCCGCGCAGGTGACCGAGCAGTCCCGGCTCGTGGCGCAGCTGGAGCCGATTGTGCGCAATTTCGCGACGCCGGATGCCCGGGCCGCCGCGTTGTCTTCGGAGACCGCGCTGGCCTCTGCGATCAACGTGGAGGAGGCCAAGCTGCGACTGGCGGAGGCGGAGTTGATGCCGGTGGCGCTGCTGGCGCCGATTGACGGCGTGGTGTCGCTGTTGCTCCGACGGGCGGGAGAGACCGTGACGGCGGGAGAAGTCATCCTGCGCATCAGTGCGACGCGGTCGGAGCGCCTGACCGGTTTCCTCCGGCAGCCAATTCCCTTCGAGCCGAAGGCGGGCATGACGGCGGAGGTTCGCACGCGGGCACTGTCGCGCCAGAGTGGCACGACGAAAATTTTGCAGGTGGGCCCGGTGATGGAAGCAATTTCGCCGACGCTCCTTGCCGCAATGAGGCTGCCGCCCGGGCAGCTACCGGAGCCCGGCCTCCGGATCCAGTTCGCCATTCCGGCCGGCCTCAACCTTCGGCCGGGCGAGCAGGTCGACGTGACGATTCGTTAGGGGACCTCGTAGACCTCGACCAGGCCGATGCCGGTGTTGGTTTTGTTGCCGCGGACTTGAACCGTGTAATTGCCGGGCGCGAGGGTGGCCAGGAGCGCGGCGTCGCGCGAGTCGGCGGGCAGGGCAAAGGCGCCGACCGCCGCGAATGCCGCGGTGAGGGCGGCGGTGCCACCCCAGTCGTCGTTTTCCCCGATCTTGGTGGCAGTCGCGTCGAAGAGCGTGAGCTGCGGATCCTCCACGACACCCCCGACATTGAAGGCTGTCTCGAGGGTGGGCCCGATGGCGCGGATGAGCACATTCTTGGCCGAGCCGCCATTGATGACGAAGCCGGTCGTGAGGCCGGTGCCCAAGTGCTTCAGGACGGAGACATTGACGAGCCGGGATGTCGTTGCGCCGATGGTGTTCGCGGGCGTGGCATCGTAGAGCTCGGCGATGACGGTGCCGCTGGCGTTGCCCACGCCGGACACGACGACGGAGTTGTTGCCTGGAGCCACGGCGGCGTTGAAGACGGCGGCATCCTTCGAGGTCGGGGCGATGTAGGCAAAGGCGCCCACTTGGGCGAAAACGTTGCTGATGCCGGCGGCGCCGCCCCAATTGTCGTTCTCGGCCAGTTTCGTGGTGCCGTTATAGAACTCGAGCTTGGGATCGGTGTGCGCATCGGTGACACCGAGCTGCGCGAGCGAGGGACCCGCGGCGCGCGCCAGGAGGGCTTTCGCGCCGCTGGTGCCCGGGCCGCCAATAACGAAGCCCATCGTGAATGTATCGCCCTCGGCCAGCTGGGTGAGAATCGAGAGATTGATCAGCCGGCCGGGATTGCCGATCGGCGAACTCCATGGACTGCCAGGGATAGTCGCAGGGTTGACGTTCGCGCGATAGCTGCGCGCCTGGAGATTGACGGTGTTGGCGAGGGTGACCGGCGTGGCGGATAACCGGGCGGCAGCCGAGACCCCGCCGCCAGACGCGCGCGGGTCGGTGCCGTCGGTGGTGTAGGCGAGCTGGGTGCCGGCGACGGGGGTGAGGGTGAGGAGGCCGGAGGTGTTGGCGACGGTTGGAACCGCGTTGAACTTCGCGTCAATCCAGGCACTGCGCTGGGTGAGAAAGCTTTTCAGGTTGTCGATCTCACCCTGCCAGCCGGTCCCGAAACGACTGGCGTTGTCGGGCCAGCGCGCGGCGTCGCGGGCGGCGGCAGCGGGGCCGATTTGAGCGGCGAAACCATCGACGAGTGCGCCGAGATTGGCGGAGGAAAATTCCCTTTGGCGCAGTCTCTGCCACCGATCGATCCACGCCTGCATGAAATCGGGGTCGCGCACGAGCATGCCCCACCAGCCGTAGTTCCAGACATCGGTGGCATTGTCACCGCCGTTCCAGATCGTGGGAATCTGGGTGCGCGGATCGCCGCCGCCCAAGGCGCGATCGTAATCCCACACCGGACCGGCCACGATGCGACCGCGGCGATCCTTCATCAGGTAGGCGCTGCGGATGAAGGCGTCGGCGCTCATGGAAAGCGTATTGAGTATGTGGTGATCGACCCACGAATCACGGTCGATGTAGTCGAGGTACGTGCGCTGCCGCCAGCCGCCGGCGGAGTCGGCGTAGAGCGCGTCCTCAAAGGTTTGCACGTAGCCCTGGATGTATTCGCGCTGGGCGGTCACGAGGTCGGCGGCATCGGGGCTTGAAACATTCAGCGCCAGCGGCGAGGCGGGATAGTTGCGTTTCGTCTGAAAACTAAAGTCATCGTCGTCCGGCACGTCGGATTTCAACAGATACCCGCCGGTGACCGCCGTACCGGAAATGTCCTTGGGACCAAGCGCCGCAATATCGACGCGCTTCTTGTCGACCTGGAGTGAGTCGGTCAGGATGTAAATGCCGGCGTAATCGGTGTAATCGAGATCGCCTCCGTTGGCATTGAAGAAAACCTCGACGAGCTGGGTTCGCGGGGCCCAGCGGCCGATCCGATTGCTGAGCTCATACATCAGCCCGTTGTGCACAAAAGTGGGGTCATACACCCATGGCCCGACAAGAGCCCAGCGGTCAAACGACGGGAGCCCAAATAGCGGGACGGATTTGTCCCGGCCGTTGCTGTCGGTGAACCGGAGGTTGAAGCCCTTTTTCGGGAAAAAAGCAGAAGACGATCCGCGCACTTCGGTGTTGAGGGCGCTCGTTGCAGTCGGAGGGGCGGTGATGGTGGTGCCACCAGGGGCAGGGCGGTTCCAACTGTAGATCCATCCCGGGTGATTGCGGCCGTCCTTTTCCAGCGCCCCGGAGCCATGGGTGTCGATCACGAGCAAGGGGAGTTGACTGGCAAACGTATCGATCCGGGCCGCGCCGGACGTCGTGAGCCGCACGTAATGGGCGGTCGTTGAAAAGCCCCGCTGGCTATTGTCGGCGGAAAAGACCGCGGCCCGAACGATCGTCGATGTGCTCACCGTGAGCGGTCCGGTGTATTCGGCCGCCGTGGCGGTGGGCTCGGCCACAGTCGCTCCCGTCGTCACCGAGGGAGCTGCCGCGACATATCGGATCCGCTGACCTTCCGCTGCGCCCATCATCGTGAGCGTGATCGTGCCGGTAAACGGCCCGGACGAACGGGAAAGGGTCACGCGCTCGAGGAGCAGGAGCGTCTCGGCGCCACCGTTGCGTGCGCCAGGTGTGGGCGTCCGAAAATACCCGGTGCGCGGCGTCTCCCCCGGCGTGCCCGGTTGCGTGGTGCCATAGGAAACGTCGTCAATCTGGGCCGGAAACTTTGGCGCGAACTGACTGACGATTGTCTGGCCATCGGGCATGACCAGCCCGAGGTACTCGCCGCTCGCCTCGAGTTCGAAGTTTGTGTGAAGCTCCTTCTCCGGATCGCGGTTGTTCTTGTCCGAGGCAAAGACGATGAGATATCCGCCGGCGGGGATCGTGACGGCCGGGAACTGCCACTTGGTCAGCTCCTTTGCCTCGTCGGTGAGATAATATCCGGCGAGACTGACGGCGACGGCGTCGGGGTTGTGCAGTTCAATCCAGTCGAGAAAATCTCCGTTCGCCGCGGCGAAACTCCGGTTAGTGGCGGCGCCGAACTCCGTGATCACAGGTTCGCATACCGCCGGGCCGGCGAGACCCACGAGGAGCACAAGTTCGAAAACGGCGCGCTTGATTCGAAGGCAACGGGTCATCGTCGGCCGGAATGACACCAAATCGAAGTCCCAGTGGCAATCCTCCGTGTGTCTATTTCACAGCCCAGCTTATGCACCCCAAGGTATTATCCGGCGTGATGATGGCACGGGTGCGTGGTAATGGAGAGTGATAGGTCTGTTTCCAGCTCGCATCCCGCTACCAGGCAACGCGACGAGCGCCCCGCGTTTCATGCCGAACCATTCGGGTCGGGCTTCGCCGCGTCCAAGTTTCTTCCCTACGCGTCCTTCGCGCTTGCCTCCAGGGCGGTGCGGCCCAACGAAGACGAGATGGTCTCGCTTGGCACGTCGTTCAAGTTGGCCGTGTGGCTGGCACTCGCGGCACTCGTCGCGATTAGGCCGTCTGCCCGCGGGCAGACGGATTCGCTTTTCGTGAGCGGTGCCTGGAGCGGCAACGTCACCGCGACGAGCGCCACGGTGTGCGTCAGACTTACGACTCCGGGCCTGCGCGTCCGGCTTGGTGTCAGCACCCGTGACCAGCTCACTCCCTTGATCTACTCCAACGCGGAGACCACCGCGGCAGCGAGCGGCAACATCGTTTCCCTGGACATCAACGGCCTGCTGCCCAACACCGACTACTTCTACGGCATTGAGGTGGCCGGGGAGCTGAGAGCGGAGCCGATTTCGCGAGGGCGTTTCCGCACGTTTCCGCAGGGTGCGGCGTCCTTCAAACTCGCATTTGCCTCCTGCGGCGATTTTCGCGATTCCGACCAGCGGGCCTTTGAAGCGATCCTCGCCGAGCAGCCACTGCTCTTTGTTCACACCGGGGATTTCCACTACTCCGACACGAACAGCACCAGCGCCGACGATTATCGCCTCAACTACGACCAGGTCCTCAATCACCCGGTCCAGGGTGCATTTTACCGCTCGGTGCCGGTTGCCTACATGTGGGATGACCACGACTTCGCCGGCAACAACAGCAATGGCAACGTTGTGGGCACGGCGGCCGCGCGTGCCACCTACCGCGAATACGTGCCGCATTATCCGATCAACGTGACCGGTGGCACAGTTGGTCAGGCCTTCACCGTCGGGCGCGTCCGGATCATCATGACCGACCTTCGCAGCGCTGCGGGCGATCCGGCGCTGCCAGAGACCGCGACCAAGACGCGTCTGGGCGTCGCGCAAAAGGCCTGGTTCAAGCAGGAGTTGATCGGCGCCCGGGATGCCGGGTTCCCGCTCATCCTCTGGGTGTGCCCTGATCCGTGGATCGATCAGCCGACCCTCGGATCCGACACGTGGGGCGGCCACGCCACCGAGCGCGCGGAGATTGCAAATTTCATCAAGAGCAACGCGATCCGGAATGTCGTCATCCTCTCCGGCGACATGCATTCGCTCGCCTACGATGATGGCACCAACTCGGATTACGCCACGGGCGGGGGCGCCCCGCTCGTCGTGCTGCACGCCGCCGCTCTCACGCGCGATGGAAACATCAAGGGGGGGCCCTACACCGCCGGCCCGCTCCCGGGATCGCCGCAGTACGGCGTGCTCGAGGTCACCGACCGGGGCGGCGCCACCGTGCAATGCGTCTTTTCCGGCAAGCGGGTCGGGGAGGGCGCCAAGCTGGTTTTCCAGTTCAACGCTTCCGCCGCTGCGATCAACCCCGTGGTCATGTCGACCAGCGCGGCCGGCACCGATCGCGCGTTCGTCAACCTCGCCGCCCGCGGCCGGATTACCAGTGCCACGGACGCGCTCATCGCCGGCTTCGTCATTGGCGGTCGCACGTCGCGAACCGTCCTGCTGCGCGGGGTTGGTCCGACCCTGTCGGCCTTCGGCGTGGCCGATGCGATCCCTAGGCCTGAGATTGCCCTCTTCCGCGGGGCAACCGTGGTCGCGAGCAACAGCGACTGGACCTTCAATGACGCCACCCGCCTCAACGCTGCCTTTGATCGCTCCGGGGCGTTTCGCCTGAACAACGGGAGCCGCGACGCCGCCCTCCTGCTTACGCTCGAGCCCGGCTCGTACACCCTGCAGGCCAAAAGCCTCGGCGGCGTCGCTGGCAGCGTGCTCGTGGAGATTTTCGAGGTGCCGTAGGAGTTTGTCGGATCTGGAACGACGATGCGGAATAAACCCGAAGATTTCGCCGCGATGCAAACTGGCCTGCCCGACAAACTCCTTCAGCCGCCGCGATGCGGCGGAAAAATGCAGCGGAAAGTCGGCTCCTGGCCGAACACGGTCGCCCTTGCGTCGGTTCTGGTTGGCCTCGGCTTGCTCGCGGTCGCGGCGACGCAGGGGCAGACCCCGGCCGGTCCGCCGGTCCGCCTGGCCGAAGTCGTCGTGACGCCCAGCCGGTTCGGCGTGGCCGAGGAACGCACGACGGCTGGGGCGACTCTTACCAGCCGCGAGCTCGAGCTCCTGCCGCAGATTGGCGACGATCTCTATCGCTCGATCGCTCGTCTGCCGGGACTCGCGGGCGACGACTTCACCGCCCAATTCTGGGTGCGAGGCGCGCCGAACTCGGAGCTCCTTGCGCGCCTCGACGGGGTCGACCTGATCGAGCCGTTTCATCTCAAGGATGTCGACGGGGCACTGTCGATCGTGGATCCGTGGACGATCAGCCGGCTCGAGCTTTCGACGGGCGGATTTACGGCTGAGCACGGCGATCGGCTCGGCGGCGTGCTGACGATGGAAACGAAAACTCCCGCCACCCTGCGGACGGCTTTGGGCATCAGCCTCACTGGCGTGGGGGGCAGCAACCAGGGTGCACCCGTTGGCGGACGCCTGCGGTGGCTGGTCGCGGCCCGGCGCGGATATCCCGATGTCGCGCTGCGGATCGCCGGGCGCGATGACGAGGTGGACCCGCGCTACTACGACGCGACGGCGAAGTTCGAATACCAGGCCGCCCCGGGGCACACGCTTTCCTTGCACGCCCTCCACGCCGGCGATTCGCTGCGGTACGACCGGCGCACGAGCAGTCCCAAGCTCAGCAGCGCTTACGACAGCGACTACGTCTGGGCGCGCTGGCGTGGCACGCCGACCCGGGCGCTGACCGGCGAAGCCGTCTTGTCCTACTCGCGTCTGGCGTGGCGCCGCGACGGTACCGGCCAGCTCGACGGCTTTCCCTTCCGACTGCGCGATCGTCGCCAGCTGGATGTGACGGCCTTCCGCAACGAGTGGACGCAATCGCTGGGCGAACGCGCCTTGCTCCGCGGGGGCTTCGAGGCCAAGACCGGCGAAACCCGTTACGACTATTCGCTCTCGCACCAGCGGACGGTTGTGGTCAACAACCGTCAGGTCGTGGTGACCGACAACGTCGACACCGCGCTCCGGCCGGATGGCGGCACCCTCGGCGCGTTTGTCTCCGCGCGCGTCCAGCCGTGGGCGGCACTGATCCTCGAGCCCGGGGCGCGTTTCGATCGACACGACTACAGCGGCGACAACGAATGGAATCCCCGGCTCAACGCCGCGCTCACGCTCGGACGCGCGACGGTGAGGATGGCGTGGGGCGAATATTCCCAATCCCAGGGCCTGCACGAACTCGCCGTGGCCGATGGCGAGAAGGCCTTTCGCCGCGCGGAGCGGGCCGAGCACCGGATCATCGGGATCGAACAGCCGATCGGCGGTGGCGTGGCGCTGCGCGTCGAAGCCTATGAGCGGATTGGCACCCGGTTGCGGCCGCGATGGGAGAACCTCGACAATCCCTACGATCTGTTTCCCGAGGCGCAGTCGGATCATGTGCGGCTCGATCCGCGGCGGGGCCGGGCGCGCGGCCTGGAGGTGTTGCTCGCGGGGCGCGGCGGGGAGAAAATTACCTGGAACGCGAGCTACGCGGTCGCCCGGACGGAGGAACTCCTCGCCGGTCGCTGGGTGCCGCGGGCGCGGGACCAACGCCATACCTTCTATTCCGATGCCACGTTCGCGCCCAATCGCCGCTGGCAGTTCAGCGCCGCGTGGCAGTTTCACACCGGCTGGCCGACGACCGATGTGATCTACTCACTCGCCACCCTCACCAATGGTCGCCGGGTGACGGTGTCGGCCAATGGCCCGGTCTATGGCCTCCGGCTGCCGGATTACCACCGGCTGGATCTGCGCGCGACCCGGCGTTTCGAGCTCAAGCGCGGCGAGTTGCGCGTGTTTCTCGACGTGTTCAACGCCTATGACCGCGTCAACCTGATCGGCTATGACCATCGCGTTACCGTCTCCGGCACGCAGGTGACCGATGTCAGGAAGCCGCGCGAGCAACTCCCGTTTCTGCCGAGTCTCGGTGTGAATTGGGAATTCTGACGCTTAACCCGGAAATTTCACACTCCCAATCAGCCGACGATGCAGGCTGTCCGGCGGATCGGCGGCACTCTTGCCGCCGTCTGGGAGCCAACGGCGACAGGAGTGTCGCCGCTCCGTGAAATTTCCCGCTTAACCGGTCGCAGCCATCGCCGGGTCGATGCCCAGCAAACGGCCCGTGCTCGCTTCGAGACGAACGGTCGAACCGTTTGTCGATCGCAGAACGAGCGACTCGCCTTCCTCCCCCATGATCGCGGCGCACGGATCGGCGGGGTCCGGCCACTCGGCGATCCACTGCAGCTGGAATGCCGCATCGAGACAGTAGAGATTGGGAAAGCCCGGCAACAGCCCGTAGGTATGCTCCCGTACGTAGTAGCGCATCGAACCGCGCCGAAATTCGACCACGGCGGAGGCCAGCGGAACATGGCCTCCCGCGAGCGCACCCTCGCGGGTAAGTTGGCAAAGGGTACCGTCAATGACGGCAAGGGCTGGGGGCGAGGTATTCACGAATCAGGGCGGGAAAGGCCAACAGATCGAAGGCGACTGGGCGACAAGAATTTTCGCAAACGGCTGGCCTTGGCGCGCATTGCCGATTTGCCGGTGGATTGGGCGGCGGGCGCAGGTCGGTTTCATGCCCCTGATAACCGTGGTGGGCGGGCACGTCCCGGTGCCCGCATTCGAAACGCGATCGAGCGGGCCAGACCTGCGGGCACAGGGACGTGCCCGCCCACCCGAGGAGATTCCTCGGTCGGCAGGAAACCGGGATATTCCCCTTTTTTCCTTGCGTGGGCTTGCGCGACGTCGTCCGTCAAACCTACTTTCAGGACACCGCATGAAAAAAGCCCTCATTACCGGGATCACGGGCCAGGATGGCTCGTACCTCGCAGAACTCCTCCTCGAAAAGGGCTACGAAGTCCACGGAGTCATCCGCCGTGCCTCGACCTTCAATACCAGCCGCATCGATCACCTCTACCGCGATCCGCACGTCAACGGCGTGCGCCTGTTCCTGCATTACGGCGACCTCGCCGACTCGGTGCAGATGGTGAAGTTGCTGTACGAATTGCAGCCGGACGAGGTCTACAATCTTGGCGCCCAGTCGCATGTGCGCGTGTCATTCGATATTCCGGAATACACCGGTGATGTTGACGGGCTCGGCGCCCAGCGGATTCTCGAGGCGATCCGCGAGGCCGGACTGGTGAAGAAGGTGCGGTATTACCAGGCTTCCTCGTCGGAGATGTTCGGCAAAGTGCAGGAAGTGCCGCAGACCGAGACGACACCGTTCTGGCCGCGTTCGCCTTATGGGTGCGCCAAAGTCTACGCCTACTGGCTGACCGTGAATTATCGGGAGAGCTACGCGCTGCATGCCTCGAACGGCATCTTGTTCAACCATGAGAGCCCGCGCCGCGGTGAGACGTTCGTGACCCGCAAGATCACGCGCGCTGCCACCCGCATCAAGCTGGGCCTGCAGGACTCCCTTTATCTCGGCAATCTCGATGCCCGCCGTGACTGGGGCTTTGCCAGGGACTACGTCGAGATGATGTGGCTCATGTTGCAGCAGGATCAACCCGACGATTACGTCGTCGCCACCAACGAAACCCACAGTGTGCGCGAATTCTGTGCGGAGACCTTCGGGCTGCTCGGGCTCGACTGGCAGAAATACGTGCACCATGACGGTCGGTACGAGCGCCCGGCCGAGGTCGACCTGCTCATCGGCGATCCGGCAAAGGCGCGCCAGAAACTCGGTTGGGAGCCCAAGGTGCGCTTCAAGGAACTCGTGAAGATCATGGTCGACCACGACCTCGAACTCGCCAGACGCGAGGCCCAGATCGCCGCGCTGCCGCGGGCGTAAGGTGCAAAGTCTAAGGTGTAAGGTTCAAGGTATCGAGGCTCGATCCAACCTTACCCTTTAACCCTTAAACCTTACTCCTTCATCGCAGATGAAACTCTTTATCGCCGGTCACCAGGGCATGGTGGGCGCCGCGCTGGTGCGGTATTTTGCGCGGGAACCCGGCGTTTCGCTCGTGCTTCGCTCCCGGCGCGACCTCGATCTCACGAACCAGGCCGCGGTTGATGCGTTTTACGCCGCGGAGCGACCTGATGCCGTGATTATCGCCGCGGCCAAAGTCGGCGGCATCCACGCCAACAGCACCTATCCGGCGGAGTTCCTCTATGCCAACCTGGCGATCGCGGCGAACACGATTCACGGCGCCTACCGGCACGGGACGAAACGGCTGCTTTTCCTCGGGAGTTCCTGCATTTACCCGAAGCACGCGCCGCAGCCGATGCCCGAGGATTGCCTGCTGACGGGACCGCTCGAACCGACCAACGAGGCGTACTCGATCGCCAAGATCGCCGGCCTCAAGCTCTGTCAATTCTACCGGCAGGAATACGGCGTCCTCTTCCACTCCGCGATGCCGACCAACCTCTACGGGCCGGTCGACAATTATCATCCGGAGAATTCCCACGTGCTGCCGGCGCTCATCCGCCGGTTTCACGAGGCCCGGGAATCGCGCCGCGCCGAAGTCGTCGTTTGGGGCACGGGTGCGCCGCGCCGTGAATTTCTCCACGTCGACGATCTGTCCCCGGCCTGCGCTTTCCTGCTCGGCCTCGATAGCCCGCCCGACTGGGTCAACGTCGGGACCGGCATCGATGTGACCATTCGCGAACTGACCGAGACCGTGGCCGCGGTCACAGGCTTTCGCGGACGGATCAAGTGGGACAACTCGAAACCCGACGGGGCGCCGCGCAAGCTGATGGACGTCGCGAAACTGGCCGCGCTCGGCTGGCGCGCCCGCATCGGGCTGCGGGAGGGCATCGAGCAGACTTACGCCAGCTATCTCGCGGAGAAAGCCGCCGGGACCTTGCGGGTGTAAGCTCGACGCCCTGCTGGGCTTGCCCGGACGGAAAACGGACCTCCTGGTCCGTTCAGCAATTTCGATCGGCCCGCCACCGGAGCTTAGGAAACAGCTTCGTTGTCGCCCGCCGCGTGACCGGCGCGAGTGCGGGGGATCCCTGCGCTCACGCGTAGGGCCACAAAGCCCGACGTTTCATCCTGTCCGGAGCAAAACCCGTTTTTCGGTTGGGGCTGCATCGTTACGGCCACTTCTCACCCGGATTCACCATCATGTAACCGGCGGAGCGCACCGTGCGGATGAAGCGGGGTTCCTTGGCATCGTCGCCGAGTTTCTTGCGCAGCGACGAGATGTGGACGTCGATCGAGCGGTCGAACACGTCGTAGTTCCGGTCGCGGCATTCGTCGAGGAGCGTCTCGCGGGATTTGATCCGACCGCGGGCCTTGGCGAGGCTCGCGAGCAAATCGAACTCCACCGGGGTGAGGACGAGCGGGGTGGTGTCGAGCACGCCGGAACGCGCATCGAGATTGAGGCGCAGCGGGCCGACGACGATTTCCGTGGGCGGCGCTTCGGGGCCTGGCTTGGCGGCGGCGCTCAGCGCGCTGCGACGGATCACGGCGCGGAGGCGGGCGAGCAGTTCCCGGGTCGAGAAGGTTTTCGGCAGGTAGTCGTCGGCGCCAACCTCCAGGCCGACGATGCGGTCCGTCTCGTCGCCCCGCGCCGTGAGCATGAGCACGGGCACGGCACTGCGGGCGCGGATGCGTTTCAGCACTTCGAATCCGTCAAGGCCCGGCAGCATCACATCGAGGATGATGGCGTGCCACGTTTCGCCGGCGGCGGTCGCGCGTTCGACCCCTTCGGGTCCGGTGTGGACGGCGGCGACGTCGAAGCCGAGTGGTTCGAGGTAGGTGGCGACGAGGCGGCAGAGCTTGCGATCGTCGTCGATCATCAGGAGGCGCGTGCGGCCGGGTGCGGGAGCTTCAGCGTTCATCAACGCCGCCAGTGATGGCGGAAAGTGGCGCGGGCGCAAATCAGGTTTTGATTGAGCCGTCGCCCGGTTTGGGTCTTTAAACGGCATTGCTTCGGGGTATCAGGCCATATCCCGCCCAGTCGGAGCCATGCCAGTGGCCAGAACTTTCCCCGTCGTTTCGAAAACCGAATTCACACCCTATGAAAACCAAGACAGCCGTTGTGCGATCGTTCGTCTGGATGATCGCCGTCGCCGTGGCGTCAGTCCGCCCCGCCGTGAGCGCTGCCGAAAGCCAGGTTCAGAATGGCGCCAAGGAGGATCCCCTCATGCTCTCGATCTTCCAGGTCACCGGCGACAAGGACGAGGGCTACCGCTCGACGCAGACGGTTTCCGGTTCCCGGACTCTCGCCGAATTGCGGGACACCCCCAACTCGATCTCCGTCCTGAACCGCGAGCTGCTTGACGACCTGATTGCGACCAAGCTTTCCGACGCGCTGTTTTTCGCCGTCACGGGTGAAATCGACACCAACGGCGAGGGCGCCAACGAGACCTTCGTCTTCCGAGGCATCGGAGCCAATATCCGGCTCCGCAATGGCGTCACGTGGTACGGTGGGATCGCGGACAGTTACGCCATCGAGCGGGCGGAACTTCTGCGCGGTCCCCAGGCGTTTCTTTACGGCGAAGGCACGGCGGGCGGCCTGGTCAATCAACTGACCAAACAGGCGAGCTATCGGGATTTCGAGAAGATGAGTCTGGTTTTCGGATCCAACAACCTGTATCGCGCCGAGTTCGACCTCAACCGGCGGGTGACCAACAAATTTGCGCTGCGGGCGGCGGTTGTCTACACTAAGGAGGGCAGCTTTCAGCATCACGCGGAGCGGGTATTCCAGGGCGCCTACGGGACGGCGAACTGGCGGCCGTTCAAGAACACGAACATCAACGCGGATTTCGAATATCGCTTTCAGGACGGCGTCATGGGGAGCAACATGCTGGCCGACGGTTTCTCCACCACGGCGAGAACCGGCGCTACGACCGCGCTGACCGCGACGACGGCCGGCCGGACGTACATTCCGGCCCTCGGCACGAGCTATGACACGGTGGCCGGAGTCGCCCGCCGCCGCTCCACCGGGACCAACATCGTATTGCGCGACGAAAGCATCCTGCCCCGGGAACTCAATCTGCTCGGCCCCGGCTCGGTGCGGGACAGCAACGAAATCTCCCTCGGGATCAGCGTGGATCAGAAGGTGTTCGAAGGCTTGAACGTCCAGACCAGCTACACGTACTTCGACATCGAAAAATGGACCACGGAGCGGGTGGGCGGTTCGGCGGCCAACGTCTATCGGGACACCAATGCCACCCTGCCCAGCGGCGCGCCCAACCCCTACTTCAACGAGCTGTACACTGAATATTACAATCGGCGGAACAACGGGCGCCAGCCAGTGCACAACGCGCGGATTACCGCCGTCTATGAGTGGAAGCTGCCATATAACACCCAAAAGATCGTGGCGAGCGGCGTGTATCATGACGCGATGCCCGGAGACTTCCGGTACAGCGAGTTCGTCGATCCCGCCAGCGGCAACTTCAAGGGCGCGTTGACCAATGCCAGCACCCTGGCGGCGTACACGGCCAACAACACGGTGATGAGCCAGAACTTCTTTTACCGCCGGTTTTACCTCAAGGATGGCGACCGGGCCGAGCTCACCCGCGGCGGCGCGTTGCCCGGCCAGTCTTTGATCAAACGCGACCCCGCGGCCGACGGAACCACCGGACGGCTGTCGAGCCGGTTGTACCGGGTGCCCGCCTATGGCATCGGTTCGGACGGTTCCTACTTTGGCGGCCGTCTCCACACCCTGATCGGCTGGCGCCGAACTTCGTTCAATCAGGATCCCAGTCGTGATTTCTATAACGCCGTGAGCGGAGAGACCTACAAACTGGATACACCGCTGAGTTATGGCCGGACGCGGATCACGGAGGACACGATCACCTACGGTGCGGTGGCGCATTTTACCAAGTTTGCCGGGGCCTATTATAATTACGCGGAGAGCGCCGCACTCTCGTCGGGCGTGGGCTCCGCGCAACTTACGCCGGGCTTGCTCCGCGGGCCCAATATGGGGAATGGCCAGGAATTTGGCCTGCGTTGGACTTTCCTCGGTGGAAAAATCGAATCGAACTGGACCTATTTCATCACGAATGCGACCAAGAATTCGGCCAATCCCGCCGTGCCCGCGACCGTGCGGCAGATCGAATTGGGCCCCATCTTTGGCGCTCAGATCGACACCGCCGGCACGGATCTCCAGACGACCCGTTCGACCGGATTGGAATTTGAAACCGTCACCAACATCACCAAGAACTGGCGGCTGACGTTTAATTTTTCCAAGAACGAACTCGCGACGTCGGAACGGTATCCGCAGTTGAAGGGGTTCCAGGCGGCGGCGAAGGCGAAGAACGTCCCCACGCCGGAAACGGATGCCTTTCTCGCGAGCGCGCCCGATGGCACGCCGTTGCCCGGCTTCACCAAGCTGCGTTCGAATCTCGTCACGATGTATCGCTTCACGAGCGGGCCACTGAAGGATTTTTCCATCGGTGGTGGCGCCCAGTTCCGCGACAAGTCCTACCAAGGCAATTTCGACCTCAACCTGGACGGAGTGGCGGAGGAGCTCTGGAGCAAGGGGTACACGCTGTACAATTTCATGTTCGCCTACCGCACGAAAATCTGGAAGCGGAACGTCGATTTTAACCTGAATATCAACAACGTCGCCGACAAAGATTATTTCCGTTCCTACGCGTTGGCCAGCGGGGCTTGGGGCGACGGGCGCACCTTCCGCTGCTCGGCGCGGATCGCGTTCTGAGTTGCCGTGAACCTGCCGTCTCCATCAACGCCGGTCGCGGTCCCGGCATCGCCGGGTGTCGTCGTGGAATCCGATCCCGCCCAATGGTTCACCAAGGAGATCTACCCGCACGACGCCCAACTGAAGGCATATCTGCGGGGGGTCTTTCCCGGCGGTCCGCGATGTCGATGATGTCGTCCAGGAATCCTACGTGCGCGTCTGGCGGCGGCTGATGCTCGGGCCGCTGGCGTCGGCCCGGAGCTTTTTGTACAAGGTGGCCCGAAATCGGGCGATCGATGTCTTGCGGCGCGAAGCCATCTCACCGGTCGAACCGGTGGCGGACCTGGCCGGGTTGGGCGCGTAGGATGGCCGGCTCGACGCGGCGGAGCTTGCCTGCCGCAGTGAGGATTGCGCATGGACGGCTTTGTTTCCGCCGCGGCGCCAAGGATCGGCGGCGAGCTTGTCACCAAACCCCTGACGTTCCAAGGCGGGAGGCTTCAATTGAACTTTTCGACTTCCGCGGCCGGCTGGGTGAAGGTGGAGGTTCAAGATCCGGCGGGCCACCCTGTCCCTGGTTTTTCCGAGGTGGATGCTGATCATGCGTTCGGAGACACGATTGAACGGACGGTCACCTGGAAGGGTTCCACCGACATCAGTTCCCTGGCGGGCCAGCCGGTGCGACTGCGTTTCGTGCTCCGCGATGCCGACGTCTACGCGTTCGAGTTCAAGTAAGTCTTTGCCAATTCACCCTTGAGCCTAACGTCCGAAGAATTTAATACTGCCCAATATAGTAGCTCTTCGTTCGTCGTCCGTTGAGTTAGTATCGGCATGACGACGGCACCCGGCGCCATGAAAAACCAAGCAGCTTCATCCAAGAACCAACCGGAACTGAGCTCGCGGCGGGAGTTTCTCGCGCGGAGCGGAAAAGTCGCTGCTGGGGCCGCGCTCGCCGGTGTCGCGCTTCCACTTGTGCATGCCGCGGAGGACAACACGATCCGGCTCGCGCTCATCGGCTGCGGAGGCCGCGGCAGCGGCGCCGTCGCCGACGCCATGCATTCACGTCATGGCCCGGTGAAGCTTGTCGCGATGGCCGACCTCTTCGAGAAGCGGCTGACGGCGTCCCACGGGGTTCTGAGCAAAAACTTCGGCGAGCGGGTGGACGTGCCACCCGACCGGCGTTTCGTCGGCTTCGACGCCTACAAGCAGGCGATCGACGTGCTGCGACCCGGCGACGTGGCGATGCTGGCGGGCTACGCCGCGTGGCGCCCGGTGCAATTGGAGTACGCTGTGGCCAAGGGGGTGAATGTTTTCATGGAAAAGTCGTTCGCTTGCGATCCGCCCGGCGTGCGGCGGATCATCAAGGCTGGCGAACTGGCGGAGCGAAAAAACCTAAAGATCGCCTCCGGCTTGATGGCCCGGCATTCCAAGAACCGGCAGGAACTTATCAAACGAATCCGCGGCGGCGAACTCGGCGACATCCATGCCATCCGCGCCTATCGGATGCAGTCGGTTGGAACATTGAAACCGCGGAAGCCGGAGGAAAACGAGCTGGACTGGCAGATCGGCCACTACTTTCACTTCCTCTGGATTTCGGGTGGCCTGTATGCCGAGATGAACATCCACCAGGTGGACGAGATCTGCTGGATCAAGGACGCCTGGCCGGTTTCCGCGCACGGGATCGGGGGCCGGGCGGCCAACAACAACGATTGCGGGCAGAATCTCGATTCCCTCTCGATCGAATGGACCTTCGCCGATGGCACCAAGGCATATCACGTGACTCGCTGGCTCCCGCGATGCCACAGCGACTTTGCCACCTACATCCACGGCACGAAGCGGGCAGGGCTGTTTCCCTGGGTCAGCGGCAATCGTGACGAGACGCTGATTTACAACGACCAACGCATCGCCCGTGATAACATTGCCTGGAAGGCCGGTAAAGAGGAGGGGACGCACTGGCAGGCCGAGTGGGATGTGCTGCTGGACGCCATTCGCCACAACCGGCCGCACAACGAAGCCAAACGCGCGGCCCTGGCCAATCTGGCCGACATCATGGGGCGTGCCGCGGTACACTCCGGCAGGGTGATCACATGGGATGAGGCGATGGCCTCCAACTTCCAATTCTGTCCGAACCTCGAGACCCTCTCTGAAAAGAGTCCACCGCCGGTCACCGCCGATGCCCAGGGCCGTTATCCGGTACCGATCCCTGGCCAGTGGACCGAAATATAGCCATGTCACCGCGCGAACGCGTCCTGACGGTACTGCGCCGCGGGATTCCCGACCGGGTCCCGTGGATGGAAGGAATCGTTGGCAACGGGATCGCGTCGGCAGTATGCAACGAGCGCATCAACGTGGATTGGTCGATCGCGCCCGACGGTTTTCCGAAGGCCAGCGGCGCGGAACTCGCCGAGGAACAGAAGAAGGTCAATCGCGTGTTCGGCAAGGACAACATCAACTTCTGCTTCTTCGCCCCAATCTTTGCGTACAAGATGGAGAAAGCGCCGAACAGTCCGGTGATCGTGGGCGACGGCATGATCCGGACCCAGGACGACTACCGGAAATACTTCAAGCTCCCGCCACCCGATGATCCCGGCTTCATCGCGAACGCGCGCGAGTTCGTGGCGCACAAAGGCGACTTCTGCGCTGTCGCGGCCGTGCGGCTCGGCATCGGTGCCACGCTCCTTAGCATGGGCATGGAAGGTTTTTCCTACGCCATGGCGGACGACCTGGAACTCGTCCGGCGCGTCCACGAGGGCTACGCCAACTGGACCCGCCGGTTGCTGCCGATCATCGCCGAAATCGGCTTCGATATGGTGTGGTCTTTCGACGACGTTGCGTTCAACAGCGGCCCGTTGTTCCAACCCGCCTTCTACGAAAAAGAGATCCTGCCCCTGGAAAAGGAAGTTGTTGCCGCCTGTCCGTTGCCGCTCATCACGCACAGCGACGGCAACATGACGCCGCTGCTCGACCTCTGGCTGCAACTGGGCCAGTCCGCGATCCATCCGATTCAGCCCGACGTGATGGACATCGAGGCGGTGAAAGCGAGTTACGGCGATCGGGTGGCGATTGTTGGCAACATCTTCATGGATGATCTCGTTCGGAAGCAACCCGTCGACATCGAGGCTCAGGTGCGGCGCCGGATCGAGCGCATTGGCCGCGGCGGGGGCTACATCATTTCCTCAAGCAACAGCCTGACCGACGACATGAAACCTGAGAACGTGCGCGCCATGATCGCTGCCATTGAGCAATACGGCTGGTATTGAATGGTCCTGGTTTACCCAGCGAAAATGCTGCGCTGACATTCTCCTCCCATTCGTTCGGGGGACGGGCGATGGGGTCAGGCCGAAACGTGCAACGTGGGAAACATGCCGGGCAGAGTTGTTGCAGGTTTCGGCCTTGACCCCATGGATGCCCGTCACTTCTCGAAGAAATTCAAAAATAGCTTTCAGTTTCGACTATCAGTTGTTAGCGAGTGGTTCGTGCTAATTTGCGTGACCACCCCTAAACCGTCCGCCGGCGGACTCGGCGGAGAAGTCGCTCAAGCGTTTTTCCGGGCAAGCGGGCCAGGAGGTCCTGTTTGCCTCTGAGTTGACCCGTGGCGTCCAGGCCAACCGGGTGAATGGCGAACTGGCGCCGCGCCAGGCGATCGATCTTTTGCTCGCGAATACCGGCCTGGTGGCGGTGCACCATCCCAAGACCGGGCATATTCGGTCAGGAAAGAGACACCTGAAGAATCAAAAAACGGCCAACGGGCGGCGCTACTGACGGCCAGCGACCGCCCGGGAAATCAGAACCGCCGGATGCTCGCGCTGAATCTCCCAAAACCATGAAACCAAGAAATCCAGTCTCTCTCGTGATGGCATGGCTCGCCCTGGCACTGGGGCCGGCCAATTTAGGCGTCGCCGCCAACGCCGGCCCGGTGAGTACAACCCAGGAAATGGTGCAGGTTACAGGTCGGGTGAAGAACGTCGCCACCGGGGATTATCTCCGCAGTGCCGTGGTCTCGGTCGAGGGCACAAGTCTGAGCACCCTCACCGACTTCGCCGGCGCATTCGCGCTCAGCGTGCCGCCGGGAAGCCAGACTCTGGTGGTTACCTACACCGGATTGGATGCCGCGCGCATTGTCGTCGACGCCTCTCCGGGGGTAACGGTGACCCGGGATGTCGATTTGACGTCCGGAATTTACGCCCTCGAGCCGTTCACGGTCACGGGTGAACGCGAAGGCAACGCCCTGGCGATTCAGTTGCAGCGGCTGGCGCCCAACCTGAAAACGGTGGCGTCGATCGACGCCTACGGCAATCCCTCCGCCAATCCTGCGGAGTTGCTCCAGCGGCTGTCGGGGATCGCGGCCGAGACCATCACCGGAGATCAAATCCGATCCATCTCCGTGCGCGGAATGACATCGGAATTCTCGGTCATGTTGATCGACGGTGAGACGGTCGCCAACTCTCAGGGCTCCAGCGCCAACCGGGTCTATCAACCCGAGCAGTTCGGCACCGGCAATCTCAGTTCGGTGGAACTCATCAAAGCGCCGACGCCGGACCAGGATGCCAACGCCATCGCCGGCTATGTGAATCTGGTGACGAAACGCGGTTTCGAGCAGGCCGGCCGCAACATCACGGTGAATCTTGGCCTCGGCTGGCGCGACCGTGGTTTCAAGGGCAGTCCCTTCCAGGACAAATTTGCCGATGACCTGGGGCTCGTGGCGGTGAGCTATTCCGATGTGTTCAGCGTGTTCTCCGGGAAAAACAATCTGGGCGTGGCGGTCAATGTCAGCCGATCCGTCTACACCACGCTGCAGGAAGAGGTCGGAAGCGTCTACGCCGGGTTGAGTTCCTATTACCTGGCTCCGGACTCGAGTGCGCCGCTGACTCGATTTGTGGGCTATGGGGATTTTTGGGCTCCCACCAAGGCCATCAATACCGGGGCAAGCATCGATTACAAGCTGAGCCCCAACTCCTATATTTTTGCGAAGTTCTCGTATAACACCAACGACCAACTGCAGCAGCTTTTCCGCATCGGCATTGGCAACGCCGCGGCCACCGCCGCCAACTTTACTCCGGGCAGCACCTACGAATCCTCGACCCTGCTTCCCTCCGCGACGTCCACCGCCAATCCCCGGATCGTCCAGGCGCCACGGGACGCCCGCAACTACGGCGTCAATCTCGGCAGCGAGCACACCCTGTTCGGCGGATCAGCGACCCTCAGCCTGCGGAGCAACTACTCCCATGCCGATCTGCTGCTCTTCAATACTCACGATATCCAGGCCCTGGCCACTGGCATCGGCCTTGCCGTCGACCGGCGCGGTCGGGACGCATGGTATCCGTCTGTCACTCAGACCGCCGGGCCGTCGATTTACGATCCGGCGAGCTACCGCATGACCACCTGGACCCGGACGGATCAGTCGGCCCCCAACGATCTCTATGGGGCACGGGCGGATTTCACCAAGAACTTCGCCACGGCGGCGCCCGCTTCGATCAAGGTGGGCGTGAAATACAACGACAGTCAGCGCCAGCAGAGGACCAAGCAGTCGCAGTACACCTTCGTAGGCGCGGACCGGGTGGCGAATTCCGCGGACGACTCGATGGTTCCGTATGCGAAGCAGTCGCTCAAATTGAGCGAAGTACTGTACGGCCCCTTTCCCTTCACGAACTTTGGCGGCAGCGGCGGTGCCGACGACCCGACGACCGCGGCCAGCGGTTACTGGGGGCAGACGGCGGCCAATGCCTATAACAGCTATAGCGTCTCCAATGGGGCGAACAACGATTTTGCCGAGAAGATCACCGCCGGCTACATTTCCGGGCGGGTCGATTTGGGCAAACTCCGCATTCTCTCGGGCCTGCGCGTCGAAAACACGAAGGTGACGGCCACGGGCTGGACCCGCAACACCACCGCGGCCTTCGGCGGCAACAGCGTCGGGGGCGCCAGCCTGGATCCCGCGGTGGTGGCGGCCGACGTGGCCCGGGCCCAGCGATCCTTCGTCACGCCCCGAAAGGGCAAGGGCGAATATAAGAACGTTTTCCCCGGCGTACACTTTGTCTACGAACCGATGAAGAGTTTCCTCATTCGTGCGAGCTACAACCGCTCCATCACGCGTCCGGGCGTGGGCAATCTCCTGCCGACCCTGACGGAAAATCTCACCGCGGGCTCGGTCTCGGTGGGCAATCCCGACCTGAAGCCGTATTTTTCCAACAATTTCGATTTGAGCGTGGAAAAATACTTCGAACCGATCGGGTTGTTCAGCGCCGGCGTCTTCCTGAAGGAGATCAGCAATTACTTCCGCTCGTTTAGCTCCATCCTGGGGCCGGAAGGGCTCGATGGCAGCGGCATGTACGCAGGCTATACGTTGACCAGAACCATGAACATCGGCAGCGCCCGGGTTCGGGGCGTGGAACTCGGTTACCAGCAGCAGTTCAGCAAACTCCCCGGATTCTGGCGGGGCTTTGGCGCATTTGCGAATCTCACCATCCTCCAGGCGGTCGGAAACTTCGGCACGCTGGTGACGTCGACCAAACTTCCGGGCATGGTCCCGCGAACCGCCAATGCCGGCATTTCTTATTCGAACTACGGCCTGCAATTGCGATTGCTGGGCAACTTCCGGGCCACCAGCCCTGGCGCCAGCATCGGCCTGGCTAGCGGCGGAATCGAATTCAAACGCATGGAGCGTCTCTCGCTCGACCTGAAGATAAACTACCGGATCAACCGTATGTACAATGTCTACCTTGACGTCGCCAACCTGAACAATGCGGCCAGCCGGGAAGATGTCAGCGCGGTGAACGGATTGCCCTGGATCAGGACCAAGCCGGGAGTTGTCTTCAACGCGGGTGTAACGGCGAGGTTCTAGCACCGGCGCAGCCGCAACCAAACCAAGACGACGGATGAGACCCAGTCCGTGAAATCCGTGGCTCAACCACATTTGCCGGGATCAATCGCACGCCGGTTGTGGATCTGCCTGACGGCTGTCTTGAGCTGCGCATGGCTCCTCTCGGGATCGGCCGCGGAGTTGGGCCAGGATCGCGCTCAGGCCAAGCTCCGAACCTTTTTCGCGTTCGAACACGAAATCTGGCGGGAAACCACCGGCTCGAAGCTGGTGCTCCAAACGCCGAAAAAACATCCGGACAATCCGGTCATCGCGCGAGGGACCGCTCCGGCGGCCGATTCCCATCGCCTCAGTTATACCAGCCTGTTTCCGGAGGACGGCAGGCTTCGGGCTTGGTACACGGCCATGAAGACCGGTGGCTCGTTCAAGGATCACGCGGTGGGCTATGCGGAAAGCACGGATGGCGTGCATTGGATCAAGCCGAAATTGGATCTGGTGGAGCCGGGCACGAACCTCTTATTGCGCGGCCCGATCACCTTTGTCGTGGTGCCGGATGAAACCGTGCCGGGAAAGGCCTACCGGGCCCTTGCCGGATTCTTCCGGGCCGACGTCGGCACTCCGGCCGCCAAGGGGCAATCGGGAGCCACCTTCAAAGTGTTGACGAGCAACGACGGTTTGAAGTGGGAGTTCGATCCGCAGCCGGCGATCTCGGTTCGTCACTTCGAAGCCTACGGCTTGTTTTATCGCCACCGGGAATGGTGGGTACTTGGCCAGGGCGTCTCGCCGTATTTTCACCTGCCGGACGGCACGGAGCACTCCAGGGTGATGTACGGCTTTCACTCGCCCGACGCGATCACGTGGGACCTTTACCCAAAACCGCTCTTCCACTATCCGATCAATCCCCGCTTTCGGGATTCGTCGCTGCAGAATCACATGGGCGCGGCGGTCTGGGATCGCGGCCGCGTTCTGATTGGTCTCATGGGGCAATTCTGGCCCGGTGGCTTCAGTGCCACTGTACATATGACGGTTGGCCTGACCTATAGCTATAATGGCGTCGATTGGACGGAGCCCTTTCCGCAGACTCCCCAGCTGCTGCCCGGACCAGACGGAGCCTGGGACGCGGGTTGCATTATTTTCGTCCAACGGCCGGTTTCTCGCGGCGATTCGACTTATGTCTATTATTCGGGCTTCGATGGTGGTAACGCGTGGTCGAGCCGTTCGGCCATTGGCCTCGCGACCCTGCGCCGCGACGGATTTGCCGCCTTGGTTCCGGAAAAGGAACGAGCGCAACTCGTGACGAAATCCGTTTCGCTCGCCGCTGATGAAACCACGCTGTATCTCAACAGCCGTGGGCGGGTGACGGTTCGGGTGCTGGATGAATACTTGCGGCCCGTGGCCGCCGCGAAAACGATCGACGCCGACGGAGTGAGGATGCCCACCCTGAATGTGAAACAAATCAATCCTGGGAGCGCGTTCCGGCTGGCTTTCACGCTGGAGGAAAGCGCGGAATTGTATGCGTTTTCGCTCGGGCCAGATCCGGTCAAGTTATCTCGGATTGAGTATTGGGAGTGAGGGTCGAAACCGTTTTATTCTGGTTGCGTGGAATGGATCGCAGTCGGAATCCGCTCAACAGCATCGGCTGAAGTTTTTTCGCCAATCTAACCCTTATATGAAGAATAATCACGCTCGTGCGTCCCTGATGGCGTTGGCCGTCTTATCTTCTGCCTGCTGTGCCGCGGCAGACGTGATCGACATCGGTTCCCGGCGCGAGCTGTGGGTCGACGGATTTCTCGTGGATGAAGTGAAAGGCAGGGCGGAGCTGCGGCTGCATCACCCGGTCGCGCGGGAAGTCGTGATCAAGCACGACCGACCGTGGGAGGGCAACGCCAGCGCCTACCACAGCATTTTCCAGGACGGTGATCGCTACCGCATGTACTATCGCGGGTGGCAGATCACCTTCACCCCGGGGAAGGCGCGCACGAGCAACAATTTTCTTTGCTATGCCGAGAGCGACGACGGCATTCACTGGCGCCGGCCCGAACTCGGCCTGCATGAGTTTCAAGGTTCGAAGGCCAACAACATCGTGATGTTGAGCGGCACGTTCCAGGGGGTGAACGCCGATGCCGGGCACCCGGCCGTGTTCAAGGACGAGAATCCCGCGGCCAGGCCCGCGGAGCGCTACAAGGCGATCATCCGGTCAAAGAAGCCACTGGGCCTGCTGGCCTTCGCCTCGCCGGACGGCATTCATTGGTCGCCGATGAGCACCGCGCCCGTGATTACCGACGGCGCGTTCGACTCACAGAATCTGGCGTTCTGGGACGGCGTGCGCGGGGAGTACCGGGCGTATTGGCGCTACTTCACGGGTGGGACAACCACCAACGATGAGTGGAAGCCCCAAGGGGTTCGCTCGATCCGCACCGCCACCTCGAAGGATTTCATCCATTGGAGCCAGCAGGCTGATCTGCGCTATATTGATTCGCCGCCGGAGCAGCTCTACACCAATGCGGTCAAGCCCTATGACCGGGCCCCCCATCTGTTGATCGGGCTCCCCCAACGCTACGTCGAGCGCGGGTGGTCCGATTCGATGCGGGCGCTGCCGGACCAGGCGCACCGGGAGTTGAAGGCGGGCATCGTCGAGCGCTACGGCACCGCGATCTGCGAGAGTCTTCTGATGGCCAGCCGGGATGGCGTGGAATTCAAGCGCTGGAATGAGGCGTTCATCCGGCCCGGCATCGAACGCGAGGGGACGTGGCATTATCCGCACCAGCTCGCCGGCTGGCATCTGGTGGAGACGAAGTCGGCGCTGGAGGGTGCGCCCAACGAACTCTCGCTCTATGCGATCGAAAGCTATGGGGTCGGCACCAGCAGCACCCTCCGCCGCTATACGCTGCGACTCGACGGCTTCGTTTCGGCGCAGGCGCCGATGAGCGGGGGCGAGGTCATCAGCAAACCGATCCGATTCGCGGGCCGGAGCCTTGGTCTCAATTTTTCCACCTCGGCCGCAGGCAGCATCCGGGTCGAACTTCAGGACGAAAGGGGAAGATCGTTGCCCGGTTTCGCGCTGGAAGATTGTCCGCCGATTTTCGGCGATACCCTCGACCGTGCGGTCGGGTGGAAGGGTGGCGGCGATGTGAGTGCGTTGGCGGGCAAGCCCATCCGCCTGCGCTTTGAGATCAAAGACGGCGATCTGTATTCGTTTCAATTCAGGTAGGCAGGTTTGAAGGGGATATTTCTTGGCGACGCGGCGCTCCCGCCGCGTTGGGAAAATATCGATCCGGATCGTCGCACGCCGCGACGATTTTCGGCATGCACCAATCGTTCTCTTTCCTCGTTTTCTCAATCCGGCGAGAACGAGGAACGATTACGAGAACGAGAACGATGGAAAGGCAGTTGTCCCCATGGTTGCGGCCTTGAGCCGCGGCGGAAATACTCCGGTCAGCCCTCGACATCCATGTGGAGCGGGACTGACCGAGGCAGGAAAAAGCTGTTCGCATTGAACTGCGGCGCTACCTTTCCCGCCTGATGAACGCGCGCTCGCAGTTGGCAATGGGAATCCCCTCATGGCGCTGGCATCGTCTGAGCGGGCGCTACGGGCTGTTTCAGGTCTTGTTGACGGGTTTGCTTTGTTTCGGCGGAGGAACCCTTGGGCGCGGTGCACCCGGTCCGCTGCCGGGGACGGAACGGCTTGAACTCGAGGGCGACATGGCGGCGCGGATGGTCGCGGGCATAGGAAAGTTTCTCGACGGGGAATTGGAACGTTCGGTCGGGGGAAGAGCGGCGTTCTGGCCGGTCGTCCCGGCGGCGGACGCGGCGCGCGAGGAATCGGTCCGCCCCAATCGCGAACGGCTGGCCCGCCAGCTTGGGTTGATCGATCAACGATTGCCCGATCCCGAGCTTGAGTATTTCGCCGCCGTGAACCAGCCATCGAAGGCTGCCGAGACCGACCGTTTTGTCGCCTACGCTGTCCGCTGGCCGGTCCTGATCGGAGTGTGGGGCGAGGGCCTGCTGCTCCAACCCAAGGGCCGCGTGGTCGCGCGTGTCGTCGCTGTTCCCGATGCCGACCAGACGCCGGAGATGATCGCCGGTCTGGCCGCCGGTCTGCCCGCGAGCCGGCAATACGCACGCCGCTTGGCCGAGAACGGTTGCCAGGTCATCGTCCCAACCCTGACCGACCGGGCGGATACGTTTACCGGCAGTCCGCTGGTCAATCGCAGCGTCAACCAGCCGCATCGCGAGTGGATTTACCGCCAGGCCTATGTGATGGGCCGGCATGTGATCGGCTATGAAGTCCACAAGATCCTCGCGGCGGTGGACTGGCTAAGCCGGCAGGCGCCGGGCTCGCGTCTCGGGATCGGCGTCGTTGGCTGGGGTGAAGGCGGGCTGCTCGCTTTGTATAGTGGTGCGATCGACACCCGGATTGAGGCCACGTTGGTCAGCGGATATTTCGGTCCGCGGGAGCAGATTTGGCAGGAGCCGATCTACCGCAATGTATTCGGCCTACTGCGGGAGTTTGGCGACGCCGAGGTCGCGCAACTGATCGTTCCCCGGGCTCTCTTGGTGGAGCATGCGACGGCGCCTGATGTGCAAGGGCCGCCGGCGCCGCGAGCCGGCCGCACCGGCGCGGCCCCGGGCCGGATCCGGACGATTGATTGCAACGAGGTCCGGGCCGAATTCGAGCGCGCCCGGCGGCTGGCCGGGCCGATGGCCCCGGGCATCCAGCTCCATCATGGAACCTCGGATACGGTGATCGGCCCGGTGGCCGGGGGCACGTTGCTTTCGTTTCTGCGGGCGTTGCGCTGCGATTTGCCGGCCCTGGCGCCGGCGGGGTCGGACCCGGCGGAGCTGCGGGTCGGATTCGCCCCTGCCGCCCGGCAGGAAAGGACGGTGCGCGAAATGGAACGGCTGACCCAGCGGCAGTTGCAGTTGGGCAGCGGCGTGCGCGAGGAATTCCTGTGGCAGAAATCGCCGCCGACGATGCCGGCCGCTTGGCGCGAGGCGATGCGCCCCTACCGGGAGAAATTCTGGAATGACGTGATTGGACGATTTCCCGCGAGTGGCATGTCGCTGCGACCGCGCGCCCGCCCGCTCGTCGACCAGCTCACGTGGACGGGCTATGAAGTGATGGTCGATGTTCTGCCCGATGTGTTTGCCTGGGGATATTTTCTCGTGCCCAAGGGGATCAAGCCCGGGGAGAGGCGGCCGGTGGTGGTGGCGCAGCACGGGTTGAACGGAACCCCGGGCGATGTCATCAACGAGGACACGCGCGTGAGAGCCTACAGCGCCTACAAGGCCTTCGCCGTACGGCTGGTCGAGCGGGGATTCATCGTGTTTGCGCCGCAGAATCCCTACCGGGGCGACGATCTCTTCCGGGTCCTGCAGCGCAAGGCCAACCCCCTGGGCCAGACCTTGTTTTCGGTCATCGTGGCCCAGCACGACCGCATCATCGATTGGTTGTCCAGCCAGCCCAATGTCGATGCGAGCCGCATCGGATTTTATGGTCTTTCCTACGGCGGCTGCACGGCGACCGTCGTGCCGGCCATCGTCGAACGGTATGCCCTCTCGATCTGTTCCGGCGCCTTCAACGAATGGATCTGGAAGTGTGTGACCACGGACTGGCGCAGCAGCTATATGTACACCGGCGAGTACGAAAAACCGTACTTCAACCAGGGCCTGACCTTTGGCCATGCCGAGCAGGCCGCCCTGATTGCGCCGCGGCCCTTCATGGTCGAGCGCGGCCATGTCGATGGCGTGGGACTCGACGAATGGGTGGCGTTCGAATATGCGAAGGTGAACCGGCTCTATGCGAAACTTCGGATTCCCACGCTGACCGAAATCGAGTACTTCGATGGCCCCCATACGATCCACGGGATTGGCACCATGAGCTTTCTCCATCGTCACCTCAATTGGCCGGAGCCCCAATCGGCGGCAGAAAGCCGCGGCCGGCCATGACTGGCTGCGGAACCGAGCCGGGGGTAGGAGCCTGCTGGCAGGCTCCTCCAAAAACCAACTGCCAAAGCTACGTTTCGAAATCTGACTCCAGACAAATGAACCGTCCCAATCGATTTCGATCCCTCGTTGCTGCAACAATCCTGGCGCTGGGTGCGTCGGTTGCCCTCGGCGCGGTGGATATTCTGCCCGGCACCCAGCCCTTGGTCGGGCAACGGGATCTCTCCGACGAAATGATCGCCGGCATGACGCGTTACCTCGATCGCGAGCTGGCGGCTTCGGTCGATCGCCGCGGCGGCAAGTGGCACCCGGATTTTTCCAGCCGGGCAAGCCACGAGACGTCCGTGGCCCCAAACCGGGAGCGCTTCGCCCGGATGATCGGCGTGGTCGATCCGAGAGTCGCGAACTCGGAACCGCAGTACCTGGCCACCTTTTCCCGTCCTGCGCTCCTCGTGGAAACGAACCGCTTTTCGGCCTACGCGGTGCGGTGGCCGGTTCTGCCCGGGGTACACGGCGAGGGATTGTTGCTGCAACCCAAGGGCGAGATCACCGCCCGGATCGTGGCAATTCCGGACGCGGATCAGACGCCGGAGATGATCGCGGGGTTCGTGGCAGGCATGCGGCCCGGCTTACAGTACGCGCGGCGGCTGGCGGAGGCCGGTTGCCAGGTGGTTGTGCCCGTGCTGATCAGCCGGGAGCCGACGTTTTCCGGCAATACGACCCTGAAGCTGCACACCAACCAGCCGCATCGCGAATGGATCTATCGGCAAGCGTACACGTTTGGGCGGCATGTGATTGGCTACGAGGTGCAAAAGGTTCTCGCCGCCGTGGACTGGTTCAACCGGCAGAATGCCACGTCTCGCGCGCCGATTGGCGTCGTGGGCTGGGGCGAGGGCGGACTGCTGGCGTTCTATAGCGCCGCGGTGGATCCGCGCATCGATGGCGTCGTGGTCAGCGGCTATTTCAATCGCCGGGAGGCCATCTGGGCCGAGCCCATTTATAGAAATTTGTTCGGACTGCTGCGGGAATTCGGCGACGCGGAACTCGCGAACTTGATTGTGCCGCGGACCTTTGTCGTGGAGCAGACGCCGTTTCCCGAGGTCGCCGGTCCGCCCGCACCGCAAGCAGGTCCGGTCCGTCTCCGGGCATCCGCGGCTCCGGGCCGAATCGCGACTCCGGAGTCGTCCAGCGTATCCGGAGAAATAGAACGGGCAAAGCAGCGGGCCGGCGCGATGGCGTCGGCGATTCAGTTGGTGAGCGGCCGGGAGCCGCTGTCCGAATCCACGTTGAACCACCTCCTCAGTAAGCTGCGTCCGGGCAGTGCGCCGATTCCGCCGCCCGCCGATCTGCTGCGGTTGCCGGCCGCGGTGGATTCCTCGCTGCGCCAGCAACGCCAGGTCGAGGAACTCGAGCGGTACACCCAGCAGCTGATCGAGACTTCCCGCGAGGTGCGCGATCGGGAGTTCTGGAAGAAGAACCCGCCCGGTGCGGCCGAAGCCTGGAGCGCCGCGGTGCAGCCGTTCCGGGACCGATTGTGGAACGAAGTCATCGGCCGGTTGCCGGCGAGCACGGCCGGGTTGAATCCGCGCTCGCGGAAGTTCGCCGAAAACGCGGCGTGGACCGGTTACGAGATCACGCTCGATGTATTGCCCGATCTGATCGTCTGGGGCTACCTGCTGCTGCCAAATGACCTCAAGCCCGGCGAGCGGCGTCCCGTGATCGTCGCGCACCATGGCGGCGGCGGGCTGCCCGGCGTCGTGGTCGACAAGAGCAACCGCACCTACAAGGGCTTTGCCGCCCAGCTCGCCGATCGCGGATACATCGTCTTCGCGCCGCATTTCCCGTGGCGGGCGGGCGATCGCTATCGCGAATTGCAGCGGAAGGCCAATCCGCTCGGGCTGTCGGTGTTTTCATTCATTTTGGCGGACCACGAACGCCTCCTCGACTGGCTCACGGTGCAGCCCTGGGCGGATCCGAAGCGCATCGGTCTCTATGGGTTGTCGTGGGGCGGCAAGGTCGCGGTCCGCGTGCCGGCGCTGCTCGAACGATATGCCCTGGCGATTCCGTCGGGCGATTTCAACGCGTGGATTTGGAAGAATGCCTCCACGGCCTATTCAAACAGCTACATGTTCGCGCCGGAGTATGAGATGTTCGACTTCAACCTGGGCATGACCTTTGGCTATGCCGAGATGGCTGCGATGATTGCGCCCCGGCCCTTCATGGTGGAGCGCGGGCACGACGATGGCGTCGGCATCGATGAATGGGTGGCCTTCGAGTACGCAAAAGTGTACCGGCTCTACGACAAGTTGCAGATCCCGGAGCAGACGAGGATCGAATATTTTCGCGGCATCCACGAAATCCACGCGGTCGGCACGTTCGAGTTCATCGAGCAACATTTTGGCCGGGCGAGGGCGGCGGCGGACCGGCCATGATCACCGGCCCAAGCAATGCCGTGAGCGCAATCGTACGAGATCCATATGCTGGAGGCGCGGTGCCCCCACCGCGCTGGCCTTCGTGGACGTCGTTGCGGCTCGGAGAGCCGAGCTCCGTCGAGGCCGAAATGCCATCAGCGTCGAAGCGGCCTCGACAGAGCTCGGCCCTCCGCGACTGGAAGTTTGCGGTCTCAATGGGTCGCGGCCTGAAGCCGCTCCTGCAGTTGCTCGTTCTCCTTGGCGCGGGCGCCGCGCCCGCGCCCGCGCACGAGAGCACGTTTCACCCGTTTGAGCGGTTGCTCGATCCCCGGGAGACTCTCGCCCTGGCGAGAACGCCGTCGCTGCCCCTGGCGTTGGCGGCGGGAACGGCCGGGCCGGGAGAATGCCGGCTGACACTCAGGCTCATCGATGCGGAGACGAAGCAGACGGTGCCGGGTTTGGTCCGCATGGTCGGGGCGAGCGGTCGCGCCCTCGATCTGCCCGGATTGGTGAGTCGCGGCGTCAAACTGCGCACCGGTCACCCCGGCAAGGAATGGTTTGTCCTGCCCGAGGCGGGGGTCGTTTCGGTTCCTCGCGAGCAATTGCGCATCGAGGCTTTCTCGGGGTTGGAAACCGAAATGACGACGGCGACCGTCGACCTGCGGGAGACGCGGAATCGGGAGCTCGTTGTTCCGCTCCAACGTTTTCACTCCGCGGCCCGACTCGGCTGGCGGAGCGGCAACACGCATC
>JBIJCX010000074.1:0-27493 GCA_044344465.1 Opitutaceae bacterium | reverse complement strand
GCCCGGACCCAGCAGGCGCAGCGACAACTGGCCCCAGACGATGTCGGGATCGGAGAGCGTGTCGGCACCGGAGAAGAGGGCGATCGCGATGAGGCCGGCGAAGGTCCACAGGATCATCATGAGGCGCTTGGTGAAGGTGCCGGCGACGGCGCCGAAGCGGGCGGCGTACTCGGTGCGGGCGGAGCCGCTGATGCCCATGTTGCCGACGAGGCCATTGACTTGGAGGAGCGCGGCGAACCCCATGGCGACGATGCCCCAGGTCGTGATCTCCGAGGCGCCTCCGCCGAAGAGGCGAAAACTGGCTTCGGGCACGCGGGCGCCGAGTTCGCGCCAGCCGCCGATCGCCGCCAGTCCCGTGGGAAGCAAAATGACGGAGAAGACGACGATAAGCACACCCTGAAAGGCTTCGTTGAGCGCGGTGGCCGCCATGCCGCCAAGAATGATGTAAAGGCCGATGACGCCCGTGTAGATCAGGTAAAAGGACCACGGCTCCAGCGCGGTGATATAGCTGTGTAGGTCGCCTCGGGCGGAGGCTTCGCGCAGGAGGTCGAGACGGGCCTTTTCCACGGGTGCGAGTGGCGTCTGCAGGTGCGCTTTTTCCAGTCGCTTCAGCTCGCGGTAACCTTCGACCGAGGCCCGCTCGGTCGCGGTCCATTCCGGTTCGGGGCGTACGATGAGCGCCGCACAAATCTTATAAGCGACCAGGTTGCTGAAGGCCGTCACCACGACGATACAGAGGATCTGAAAAAGCGCGTAGAAGCTCGCGAGACGACGGCCGCCGAGGCGGTCGGCGAAGAGGTCGGCTGTGGTGGTGAGCCGCACGCGGCGAAACCACGCGTTCATGAACCAGTAATAGGGATTCAGGAAAATGTTCTGGAAACCGACCCAGGTGCCTGCAGCGCCCTGCTGGTAGACGATGCTGGCGGTGCTCACGGCCCCGATAGCGTCGGTCGAATTTCCGAAGTTGAGAAAATACTGGTAGGCCTTGCCCAATTTGCGCCCGGCGAGAAAGAAGCCGTCCTGGTTCTGCGCGTGCTTTGCCGCGATCTTGCCCAGCACCACCACGACCGCGAGGTACGCCGCAATGACCAGATAATCCAAGGGGTGCAACGCGTGCATCGGGGCTCAGGTTAGCTCCGACAAGCGCGACGCGTCGGGCCGAAGCGCGACGAGCGAGGCAAGTCGCACGGCCTGCCCGGTCGCCATGCTGCGATTGGCGGCCACCCCGACGAGGATGGAAGCAGCGCCCTGTTCGTGGCCCGCCGCGCGCCCGAGCGGGTCCGCGGGCGGATTCGGGGAAAACAGTTGTTCCTGCAGACGCGCGTCGGCGCCCCCGTGCGTGCCCGACAACTGCGGAATGGCGACGGTAAAGGGCTCATGGAAGTGCGGCAGTACTCGCAGGGTGGCGCCGCCCGCGTGGAGGTGCTCGTTGACCTCGCGGGATTCGCCGACGAGGTGGGCACCGTGCAATTCCTCGTATTCGAGTCGGCCGCGGTCGCCGGCGAAGGCCACGCGGAAGCCCTCGTAGGGACTGAAGGCGTTGAGCGAGTAGTTGAGCAGCACGCCGGTGCGATACCGGACGAGTACGGTCATCGCATCCTCAATCGTGATGTCGTCGCGAAAAACGTTTCGATCCCGGATGTAGCCGGTCTCCTCCTCGGCCGCACCGAGGTACAGTGCCCGCTCCATCGGCGGATCCTGGATCATCGAGCGGGCGTAGTCGTAAGCGAACGGGTCGCCCTTGCCCTCGTGGCCGAGATACCGCGGGTAGTCGGCGAGCGCGCCGTCGCCGCGGCGAAGGGCGTTGGCCCGGCCATAGAAGGCGAGGGCGCCGTAGGCAAACACCTCGTCCGGGATCGCGTCGATCCACCAGTTCACCAGGTCGAAGTGGTGGGTGGACTTGTGCACGAGCAGGCCGCCGGAGTCCGCCTTGTTGGCGTGCCAGCGCCGGAAGTAGTCGGCGCCGTGGCTGGTGTTGAGCAGGTACTCCAGCGTGACCTGCCGCACGGCGCCGATCGCGCCCCCGGCCAGGATCTCTCGCACTTTGGAGGCGCCCGCTCCCCAGCGGTAGTTGAAGGCCACCCGGATCGAACGGCCGGTTGTCTCGGCGGCGCGCAGGATCGCGGTGCACTTCTCCGCGGAGATGGTCATGGGCTTCTCCGTAATCACGTCGCAGCCCGCCTGGAGCGCAGCGAGGATGTAAGCGTCGTGTGCGCGATCGATGGTGCAGACCACGACGGTGTCAGGCCGGGTGTCCGCGAGCATCCGGTCGAAGTCGGTGTGCCGGAAAACGGGGACGCTCGTGCAGCCGAAGCGGCTCTGCAGCCGTTGCTGGTGAACGCGAGCCCGGACCAGGCTCAGGTCGCACAGGCCTACGATCTCTGCATGAGCCGCAAACTGCGCCGCGACCGGGTCGAGAAACATCTTCACGCGACCACCCGTGCCAACAAACGCGTAGCGGGTGCGACGATGGACAGGAGTGCGGCTCGGGCGCGAGGTGGTCGGAAGCGGGGAGGGTGCCGGAGAAAGGTGTTGCAAGCCGGGCATGGGACGTAACAATCCAAAGCGCATTGGAAACGCAATCCCAATCGTGGTGCGAAAGTTCGCCGCGTCGAAAGGCAGGCAGCGCGGGCTTGCCAAGGGCCGATCCGGTCTGAGCCTCCAGGGTGTTCGCCGGTTGGGCGTCTCCCTTCCTCAATTTTTGCCTCATGCCGAAACCAAATCGCCGTATCGCCCAGTCCGGTACAATCACCTCGATCGTGGAGTTTGCCAGGTACCTCGACCTCTCGGTCTGGACGGTATCCCGGGCGATCAACGGCCATCCGGAGGTCAAGGAGGAGACGCGGCGGCGGGTGCTGGCGGCGATGGCGGAGGTGGGGTACCGGCCTAACCCGCTCGCGCGGGGGCTGGGGCGGGGCAGCACGGGGCTGATCGGCGTCAGTTCCATCGGTTTGGATAATCCCATCCTCAACACGAAGATCTACCACCTGCAGAATTTCATGCGCCGGCACGACCGGCGGGTGGTGCTCGAGATGTCATTTCGCAACCAGGAGAACGAGTGCCGCATCATCGAGGATTTTGTGCGCCTGCGGGTCGACGGGATCGTTCTCCTTTATTCGACGCTGCCGACCTCGACCGTGGCGCCGCTGCTGCGCGGCCTGCCGTGCCTGCAGGTCGACCCGCTCGAAGTGCAGAACATGCCCAGCATTTCCATCGATCGACGCTGGGCCATGCGCCTGCTTTTCGAGCACTTGCTGCGCTTGGAGCACCGGTCGTTCGCTCTGCTGTTCCCCCAGGGTGAGCCATGGCGTGGTCCGGCCTTGGTCGAACTGGCCCGGGCCCACGGTCTGGATCCGGCCAAAGTCTTCCGCTACCCCGTAATTGCCGATTCCGCGATCAATGGCATCGAGATCGGTCAGTCCATGACCGAGGAGGTGCTGCGCTGGCCGGATCGTCCGACCGCGTTGATCGCCCGCGACGATCAGGTGGCACTGGGGGCCATCCAGGCCCTGCGCGAGGCGGGGGTGGAGGTGCCGCGCGAGATGTCGGTGACGGGATTCGACAATCTCGATCTGGCCCGGCGGCTGCATCCCACGCTGACGACGATCGACCAGGGTTCCGAGGCGTTGATGGAGCGCGCCGGGGAGATGTTGCTCGCCCAGATGGCGCCGGCGAAGTCCCGGGCCGGCGTCCCGCTAACGGAGACGGTCGCCCCCGAAATGGTCCTCGGCGAATCCACCGGCCCGGCCCGGCGGAGTTGATCCATGGCCCCCGGATTCTTTTGTCCTTGCCAAAACGACGCCCCAGAATCACAAGCGCTTTAGATAACTTCATTCCTCGTGCCTGAAACCCCGAGTTGCCGGCCCCGTTTCCTTCACTCCCCATGAAACTCTTCCGCTGCTGCGAACACCGCCTTCTCCTCACCGTTGGTTTGCCGTCCGTCCTGGTCAGTTTGGCTCTTGCCCAATTGGCGCCGCCGGCCCCCGCCACCGCGAGCGATCCGGCGATCTTTCTCGATCCCTTCACCGTCACCGCGACTCAGGAAGTCGGATACGTGCCGACGGCGTTTCTCTCCGGCAGCCGGGTGGGGCTCGCGCTGGACGAGACGCCATACTCAATCAACATCGTCACGCGCGAACTCCTCGATGACCTCGGTATCACCGACTATAATGGGGCGGCGGCGCTTTTCTCCGGCGTGGTGCCGCAGGCGGAGACGGAGGTCGGCAGCTCGTTCAACGATTACCAGGTGTCGATGCGCAACATCGGCACCGCGGGCAGCGGCACGCCGCCCACCCGCAACTACTTCCAGCTCCCATTCAACTTCGACGCCTACAATCTGGACCGCATGGAGCTGGTCCGCGGACCGAACTCGTTCCTGAACGACAACAACGACTGGGGCTCGTTCAACTCCGCCACCAAGCAGGCGATCAAGCGGCCGCTCACCCAGTTCAGTCTGCTGGCCTCGAGCTTTGGCGGTGGCCGGGCCACCGTGGATGTCAACCGTCCGTTGACCGCCAAATGGGCGGTGCGCCTGAATCTGATGTTCGACGACCAGGATGGCTGGCGCGAAATCGAGCGCACGCGGAAACGCGGCCTGCACCTCGCGACGAGCTATCAGCTCACGCCGCAAACTCTCGTTCGGGCCGAGTACGAGTACGCCGATCGCGATCGCTGGGTGCCCCAGGTGATGGGCGACTATTATTCCCTCTGGGATGGCGTCACGGCGCTCGACCGGCCGCTGACCGCCAATCCGGCCGCCGCCACCGGGCTGTCGCGCCTCACGGTGGACGAGTGGGTCTACAACCCGGCGATTGGCGCCAGCCAGTTCATGAACTTCCGCAATTACGCGGTCTCGAACGGCAGTCAGCGCGGACTTTTCGGCGCCGATTCCTACCGCGAGTACGTGCCGGCGACCATCGATGGCTGGGTGCCCACGGTGGCCAGCGGGGCAGTGGCGCGGTTCGGATCGCTCGCCCTCGCGCCCTCGCGCCGCACCACCACCATGCAGGGGGCGTGGCCGGCCAACAATCCCGCCAACGTCGCCTCCGTGTTCCTCACCCACCGCTTCAGCCCGAAGCTCACCTTCGAGTTCGCCGCCGCGTATCTCCGGCAGCAGCGGCGGAATTATTTTTCCGGTAACGCGTTTTATGATACGCGCGTGGATGTGGTGCGGACCCTGCCCAACGGCCAGCTCAATCCGTATTTCGGGCAGTTGTACGCGCAGGGTCGCACCGAGTTCGTCTTCCAGGAAAACCGCAATTACTTCGGCCGCGTGCAACTGGCCTGGACGGATGCATTGCCGTGGCTCAAGTACCGCCTGCTCGCGGGGACGAACTACCAGAATCTCGCCTACGTGAACGATACGACGCGCTGGATGATGGATTCCGGCACGAACGTGTTCTCCAACGCCAACAACAACCAGTTCCTGCTGCGGCCGAGGATTTATTTCAACGAGCGTTTCGGCGCCCTGCCCCTGCCCGAGGGCAGCCCCGCGCCCGGCCTCGTGGTTCGCCCCGTGCGCACCGCGGTCGGCAATCCGTATAATCGTACCCGCTACAACCACCAGGTTTCGTTCAGCGGCGCGTGGTTCCAGAGCGGTCGACTCAAGACGATCGCCGCCCTCCGCTTCGACGAAAACTACCGGGAGAACGTGGAGACCTGGGCCGCCGATGCCCGCGGCGAATTCATCGTGCCGCGCAAGATACCGGGCATCCGGGAGCCTAACAAGTACGCCACCTCCCGCAACGCCGGCCTCTCCTTCATGCTCCTCAAGGGCGTGCACGCCTACACCAGCTACTCGGAAAACGCCCCCACCACCGCGACGCCCGTCTTCGACCTCAACAACAACCAAATCGACGACGGCTTGCGGCGCGGTTTCGAGGCCGGCCTCAAGGGCACCCTGTGGGATCAGCGCGTGGGTTTTTCCCTCAACTACTTCGTCAACGAGGACACCAACGTTTCCACCACCGAGCTCGCCTCGGGCGCGGACGACTTCGACACCCGGCTGGAGAACATCCTGACGCGCCTCGGCCGTCCCGCCGATCTCCCGGACTCGTTTGCCGATACGCGCACGCTGGAGGTGAAGGGCTGGGAACTCGAGACCACGGCCAACCTGTCGCGCGAGCTCTCGCTGCGGGTCGATGTGAGCCTTTCCGACACGGCCGTCTCCGACGAATTTCCCCGCACGCGCGCCTATCTGGGCGCGAACCGGGCGGCGTGGACGACGGCCGCAAACGCCCTGCCAACCCTCGATCGCGATCTCGTGCTCAATCAACTCACCCAACTCGACCAGCGCGTGGCGAGTCGCGGCCCGGGCCGACGTCTGGCCAACACGTACCAGTACACCGGCAGTGTGGCGGTGACTTACCGCCGCACGACGGGCCTGCTCAAAGGCACGTCGGCGACGCTCGCCACCGTCCTGCGCGGCAAGCGTTATGTCACCTCCTACCCGGAAGGGTTTGTGTTCGCGGATGGGCGGGTGGCGACGCCGTACGATTCCGTGACGCAGCCGGCCTACGAGGTCCTGCGCCTCAGCTTGAGTCACAGCCGGAAGATCGGACGCTACCACACCCGCTTCCAGGCCAACCTCGAGAACCTGACGGACGACATCCGCCTGATCTGGAGCACCAGCAACTTTTCCCAGGTCGATGCCACTGGACGTCTTAATGCCGCCGGCCGTTATTACGTGCCCAACCGGTTTACCTACACGACGCCGCGCCGCCTGACCGTGTCCACCTCCGTGCAGTTCTGAGTTGTGCACCGCCGAAACTTCCTGGCCACCGCCGCCACCCTCGTGACCCTGGCTCCGCGGGGCATCGCCGCCAGCCCGCCGTCGACTCCGTCACGCCGGAAGGGCTTCATGCTCCCGTCGCTACGCGGCGATCCCATGAACAGAATCAAAACCCGCATCCGTGGCTGGTTCCGAAGCGGTGCGGTGCTGGCAGGCACGATTGCCTTGCTACCCGAATTGCCCGCTGCAGAACCTGCTGCCCCGCCCAACATCGTGGTCCTTTTCGTCGACGATCTCGGCTGGGCGGATGTCGGATTTCAGGGGCCGCATCACAAAACGCCGCACATCGATGCCCTCGCGGCGAGCGGCATGGTCTTCACGCGCGCCTATACCGCGGCGCCGACCTGCAGCCCCAGCCGCTCGGGCCTGGTCACGGGCCGCCATCCTGCTGAACTGGGCGTGGTGCGGCACCTGCCGGAGCGCAATCCGGAAGGCCGGGAGTTCTCTCCCTCGGTCGACGATCCCGCCGGCCTGCCCTCGCGCAACCGGCTGCCGGCCGGCGCGCAGACCTACGGCCATGCCCTGCAGCGCCTCGGCTACCGCACGGCACACCACGGCAAGTGGCACCTCGGCGACGAGAAGTATCACCCGACCCAGTGGGGCTTTCATGAGCAGGTCGGAACCACCAACCGCGGTCTGGTGGTGAGCCATCTCGCACCGTTCTGGCCCGACAACGTGTACACCGCGGTGCCACCGGGCACCTACCTCGCGGATCAACAAACGGCAGACGCGATTGCCTACATCAAGGCCAACGCCACGCGGCGTTTTCTGCTCAACCTCTGGTATTATGGCGTGCATACGCCGGTCATCGGTCGTCCGAACTACGTCGCTGAGGCCAAAGCCCGTGGCCTTTCGGATCAGATGGCGGAATACGACGGCATGGTGCGGGCCGTCGACGACTCGGTCGGCCGCATCGTGCGCGCGTTGGAGGAGGCCGGACTGCGGGAGAAGACCCTAGTGCTCCTGACCAGCGATCAGGGCAGCTATTTCGAACGGCCGCCGCTGCGCGGCTCGAAGATTCGCACCACGGCGCTATTCGAGGGCGGGGCGCGGGTGCCTTTCGTGGTTTCCTGGGCCGGCCGGGTGGGCCCGGGCACGACCTGCGCCCAGCCCATCTCGCTCACCGATGTCTTTCCCACGCTCGTTGAGGCGGCCGGCGGGGATCCCGCCTCCTATCCGAAGCTCGACGGACGCAGCCTGCTGCCCGTCTTGCTCGGGCGGGGCGGGGTCACGCGCGAGCGCCTGATCTCGTACCGCAGCTACGACAACCAGTATGCCGCGGTGGTCGAGGGTCCGTGGAAACTGATTGCCCACCGGGACGGGCACCACGAGTTGTATCATGTCATCAACGACATCGCCGAACGTTCCGATCGGGCCGCGGCGGAACCGGAACTCACCCGCCGGCTGGTTCGGCACCTCGCCGAATGGGAGGATTCGCTGGGCCTCCGGCTGGCGCCCCACGCGTCGCTTCCGGCCGGCACGCTGCCACGGGCCTGGCTGGCGGGGCCCTGACAGCGGCGCCCGCCTGACGAATTCCACATGAACCTTCTGCGCACTTCCGCCGTCGCGGCCGCAATCATCACGGCGGGTTTCGCGGCCGCACCCTCGGGGGCGCCGGCGTACTCCGGCGGTTGGGATGTCACGGAGCCCGTCGCCGACCGGACCGCGGTGACCGCCGCGAAGAAGGGAGCCGCCACCTTTGCCGATGTGCCGCAAGCGATCTGGCGCGACCGGCCAACCGCCGCGGCGGAGGTGCCTCGCGATTTTTCGCTTCGGCTGGCGGTGCAGGCGCGGGAACCTCTGGCCGCCGGCACGGTGGTGTTCGTGGAACTCGATGCCCGGCAACTGCCCGTCGCCGCCGGTTCAGTGGGGCTGGGCGGTCTCCGGATTCAGGCGCTGGATGCACCCGGGGCCGGCGCGCTCCCGCTGCAGGTGATTCCGCTCGCCGATCAACCGGGGCAGCCGGGGCCGGCGCTCGTGCTTTGGTCGCTGGATGCCGCGCTCGCCGCCGGACACCGACGGGAGTTCAAGTTGGCGGCCGGCGGAGGGGCCGGGTTCACTCCCGGCGGACAGCTCGCGCTGGAGGTTGCGGCCACTGGGATCGTCATCGGCAACGGCTCCTACCGCTTCGAGTTCGATCCACAGAAAAATGCCGCGCCGCGGCAGCTTACCTTCCTGCCGGCGGGGCGCCGGGTCGAGGTGGCGTCGGCGGACGGCCTCAACGGCAAGTCGGCCCGCATCGGCGTGCCGGGGGAGCCGATTCGCGTGCGCCTCGGCAGTGCCGCGAGCCCCGCGGCCGCCCTCGGCTGCGTGCTCGACGTGCCGGGCTCCCTGCCGCTCAGCCCCGCCTTCGGGGTGCGCTTCCACCTGCGGCAGCTCTTTCTCGCTGGCAGCCCCGTCATTGAATCGTGGATGCGGATTCCCGCCCAAACCGTACCGGAGCGGATCGTCTCCGTGCAGCTGCAGTCGCACCGGTTTCGCCGCGGCGACTTCTCGGTCGCGCGCGAGGAGGAGGGGGAGGAGGGCGATGAACGCCTGCGCGGTCCGACTCCCGCCCGCGTGGTCCTGCGCCAGGCCGGCGATGCGTTCGGGCTGGTGGGTCACCGCCTGAGCCTGCCGGAGGTGACCGAAAATGCCGTGATGGTGGCGGGGGGCTGGCAGCGGGGCCGGCTCGACGGACGGACGCATCCGTGGACCGGTGAGGCGCAATTCTGGCATGCGCGAATCTACGCCGGTCCAGCCGGCGGCGCGGAGGCGAGCCTGCGTTCCCTGGTGCCGTGGCGGGTGGCGGTGCAGGCGGCGGAGGCGACAATCGCTGCCGTGCCTGGGTCCGCGAATCCGGCCGCGCAGGCGGCCATCGAGGTGCTGTGGGCCGCGGCAGCGGCGGCGGAGCGCACCGGGCGCGAGGGCGAGACAGTGAGGCTCTACCGGGATACCGCCCGCCAGATTGCACAAGGAAGCAAAGCGGCCGAGCGCGTCGTGGCTGTGCAGAAGGAGGGCGTGGCCGTGCTCGCGAATGCGCGGGCGGCATTTCTCTTTCACCTCGGGACCCCGACCGCGTCTTTGCGCGCGGTGTGGAGCGCCCCTTCCGCTGCGAGTCGGCGTCACGCCATCGCGCTGGCGGAGGAACCCGTTCCGCTCTGGAACCTGCGGGTGATCGAAGCGGGGAAATGGAGCGAGTGGTCGGGGGCGGAGGCGCGGCTCACGGGAGCGCGCTTGGCGCGAACCGCGGCCAGCGCGGCGACATTGCAGCTGGAGTGGGAGCGGCAGGAGGGTAGGGCAGCGGTGACCGCGCGCGCCTCTTTCACGCTGACGGCGGATTCCAGTCTGATGCAGTCGCATTTCGAGACCGGGGCGTTGCCGGCGGGAGTGGCGCTCTGGGAGGTGGATTTTCCGATCGTGGGCGGCGTGGGCGCCGGGCGGGCCGATCGGGCGGGCGCCTTCCTCGCCATCCCGCATTGGACCGGCATCCGCATCGACGAGCCGGCCCTGCGCACGTTTGTCTGGGACGGCATGCTGTATCCTGGGGCGGCCGGCTGGCAGTTTGTGGATTACTATGCCGACGGCGCGGGCTTTTACCTCGGGGCGCACGATGATCAGGGGCACCAGAAGCGTTACCGGCACGACCCGGAGGGCGACCGGTTGACCCTGCGCTACACGCACTTCCCGCCTGATATGGGTCGCATCGGCAAGGCATACACGATGCCGTACCCGTGTGTGTTCGGGCCGCATGCCGGGGACTGGTACGATGCGGTGCAGATTTATCGCGAGTTCCTGCTGCCGACACCCTGGTTCCCGAAAAAGACCCTGGCGGAAGACGAGCGCTTGCCGAAGTGGTTCAAGGAGTCGCCGCTCTGTGTGCGCATTTTCTCGGGCGACAAGCAGCAGGAGATTTCCAGCTTTGTTCGGCCGAATTTGGAACTGGTGCGTGCGTTGGGGTCGCCGCCGACGCTGGTGCAGTGGTACGGGTGGAACGACACCAAGCCGCACATGGTGGCCCGCCCGGAGCAGCGCCCCGACCCGAAGTTCCCGGCGATCGCGCGGCAATTTGCCGCGTCCGGTATCCACGTTTTTCCGTACACCTGCGCGCTGCTGTGGGACGTGCGCAACCCTTCTTACAAGAACGCCGGGGGCGAGGCGGCCGCGATGCGCGACCTCGAGGGCAACATTGTCATGGCCCGCTATGGCGGGCAGCCGCTCGCGATGGTCAGCCCGGTGCACCCGGCCTACCAGCGGCTCATGGAGTCGGTGATGACCAACAATCTAAACAGCGTGGAGGTGCCCGGGGTGTACTTCGACATGTTCGGCACCGCTTCAGGCGGCCACTACCTGGCGCAGGGCGAATCGATGGGCGGAAACACCCGCACCCTCGGCCTGCGCGAACTGGCGCGCCGCTACAAGGGCGTCGCGCTCGCGCGCAATCCAAACTTCGTGATGTGGATGGAAGGCAACGCCGACTGCTTTCTCGACCACATCGATGGCTTTATTTCCTTCATGGGCAACCTGCCGATGCGCCACGCGCTTTACGGCGAATTCCGCCGGCCGTTTGGTGACAAGACCAGCGCGTGGGGTGCGCCGCCGCTGGAGTTGCGGGATCCCGCCTCCCAGTTCGCGTGGGGTGCGCCCGTGGGGCGGATCTTCGACCGTGAGCTTTACACCGACACCGACAAGACCGTGCTCGATGCGGCCAAAGTGGCGTACTACCGCAACCTCGTCGCCCACCGCACGGTCGCCACGCCCTGGCTGGCGTACGGCCGCATGCTGCGGCCCCTGGTCCGTCGCGACATCTTGCCGGCCGAGCCGGCCAGCGTGCTCGACAGCGACTCCGTGCCGCATGCGGTCTGGCGGGCCCCCGACGGCACCATCGCCTTTGTCTTCGCCAACGCGCGGAATTCGACCGGGGTGCAATTTGATTTCGCTCTCGAAGCGGGCGAATATGGCATTCCAGTGGACGGCACCTGGGCGCTCTACCGGCTGACGCCAGAGGGAGAAGGGCCGGCCTGGCGGCCCGTGTTTGCCCCGCAACACCGCTTCGCCGGTCCGGCCGCGGCGCGGTTTCAGCACCGCGAGTCGCTGGCGGCGGGCGGCGTGACGATCCTCGTGGCCCGCCCGGTGTCGCAATAACACCCGGTCTTCTATTTTCTCCCTTCACCCGTCCGATTCCATTTCCGCGGCCATCCGCCGCACTTCGAAACCTCAACTCAAACCTCCACCATTATGGGTACCGTCAAACTGGGCATTAACTTGGAATTCGTCCGCCACGCCGACAAGCCGTTCGAATGGGGCGTGCAGAAAGCCGCCGAGCTGGGCTACGAGTACGTCGAACCGATGGTCCACTGGGGGCGCGAGCTCCTCAGCGAGGCCGGCTATTTTCACAGTGTGTCGATGCTCGACGATCCGCTCCGCGTGAAGCGCGCGTGTGCGGCCGCCGGCGTCAAACTCTCGGGTCTCAGCGCGCACACTCCGCTCTGCAAGCCTGAGATCAGCGTGGAGTACCTCAAGCAGGCGGTGCGGTTCGCCGCCGAGTGCGGTGCACCCGTCGTCAATACCGACGAAGGACCGAAGCCGAAGTGGACCACGGAGGAGGAAGATCACACGCTCATGCGCTACACAATCATGGAGGCGGCCAAGGTGGCGGAGGCTCGCGGCATTTTCATCGGCCTCGAACCGCACCAGCAGTACAGCAAGCATCCGGACGGACTCGACCGCATCTACAAACTCGTGAAAAGCCCCGCGGTGGGCATCAACTTCGACACCGGCAACAGCTACCTCTGCGGCCATGATCCCTACCAGTGGTTGCAGCGGGTCCTTGGCCGGCTCGTGCACCTGCACGCCAAGGACATCTCGGTGCAGCAGTCCGGCCAGGAGCGTGGCAAGGTGACTGGCACGCCCGTCGGCTGCGCCTGCGGCGAGGGCGTGATCGACTGGGCGCGCGTGATCCGGATCTGCCGGAAGGCGAAACGCGACATCGTGATTTCGGTCGAGTGCGGCACGATCGATCAGGCGGCCTACTCCGTCAAACACCTGAAAAAGCTCCTCTGACCCGCCGGCGCGGTGGTTATCGCGCCGTTGCCATTGAGAACCGCCCGGGGCAGATCGATAAACACAACTCATGAACCTGCGTTATCCGTGTCTTTTCGCGTGGGCGCTCCTTGGTGTTGCACCCGCTGAACCCGTGGCGGCGGCCCAAACGCCGGCATCGGCATCAACCGGGGAGTACCGCCCGCGGGCCGACGACTTTAAGATCCCGGGTGCCACCCGCTACCGCTGGGAGCAGGTGCCGGGCGAATCGCTCGCGCTCATCGGGCCCTATGGGACGATCTGGCGTCTGAACTTCGGCGCCCGTGCGACGAAGCCGCATTTCGATCCCCTCAAGACGGTCGATGGACGCGGCCTGGCGTGGTGTTCGCCGCCCGATCACCCGTGGCACTACGGGTTGTGGCATTCCTGGAAACTCATCGACGGCGTGAATTATTGGGAGGAGAAGCGCGAAACGGGTCTGGCGGACGGCATCACCCGGATCGTCGGGCGCGAGGTGCTGCGGGCTGGCGGCGACGGGGCCAGGGTCCGGCTGCGACTGGAGTATGCGCCGCGGGCGCGGCCGAATGACGTGGTGCTCGAAGAAGTGATCGACCTGACGATCAGTTTACCGCGCGACGACGGATCGTATCTGGTCGACTGGTACCAGGCGTCGCAGGCCCGGCGTCAGGTAGTCTTCGAGCGCACGCCGCCACCGGTCGGCGGTTATGCGGGACTGTCTTTCCGCGCGAGCCGGTTCCTGCGCGACGTCACGATTACCGGGAGCACGGGTGCGACCAATCTCGACCTGCACCACCAGGGGGCCACTTGGGCGACGCTCGCCGGATCCATCGGCGGTCAGCGCGTGGCGGTGACGATGTTCGATCATCCCGCCAACCCCCGCCACCCCACGCCGTGGTATGTGGTGCACAACGCCACGCTGCCCAAATGGGGCAATGTGCCCTTCTGGTATTTCAATGCCGCCTTCATCGACCGCGAGCCGCTCACGCTGCCACCCGGACTGCCGCTGACGCGTTTCTATAGGGTCCGGATCGATCGCGAGGCGCCCGCGGCGTCCGTGATCGAGGCCGAGTCTCGCGCTTTCAACGCCCAGCTGCTTCCCGCCCCATGAATCCTTCCCTGCCCACCCGACGATCCTTCCTCAAACGCACCGGGCTGTCCACCGCCAGTGCTGCCGCCGCGCTGATTCTGCCGCGCCGCCTGTGGGGCGCGTCGGCTCCGAGCAATCACGTTCGCTTGGCGGCGATCGGCTGCGGTGGTCGCGCGACCGGCAACGTGCGCGGGAGCTTCCTCCAGAATCTTCCGGAGGCGCGCATTGTGGCATCCTGCGATCCTCTGAAGAGCCGCCGCGAGGGGTTTGCGCGCATGGTGAACCAGAGTTACGGGCAGGAGGTCTGCGCGCCGGTCGCGGACTTTCGCGAAGTCCTGGCGCGACCCGATATCGATGGCGTCATCGTCAGCACGCCGGATCACTGGCACGTGCCCATCGCCTACGCCGCGGCGCTGGCGGGCAAGGCGATGTATGTCGAGAAGCCCCTCAGCCTTGCGCTCACGTGGTCGCAGAAGCTGCGGGCGGTGGTCGCGGAGAAGAAAGTGGTTTTCCAGTACGGCACCCAGCAGCGCGGCTCGATGTCGCAGTTCCGGCGCGCGTGTGAACTCGTACGCAACGGTTACCTCGGCGAATTGCGCGAGGTGCTGGCGTGGTGTCCCGACCTGTCGCAGCAACTGGGGCAGGCCTCGGCGCCTTACGGTTCCACAACCCCAGTAGCGCCGCCGGCGGACTTCGACTACGAGATGTGGCTCGGCCCCGCCCCCGTGGCGCCGTTCACGGTGGATCGGTGCACCCAGTACGGGGCGTACCACATTCATGACTACGCGCTTGGCTTCATCGCGGGCTGGGGCGCGCATCCGCTCGACATCGTGCACTGGGCGCTCGATCAGGATGCCGGGGGTCCGACGCGCATCGATGCCGCGGGCATCCTCCCGCCCGCCGGCAGCCTCTGGAACACCATCGAATCGTGGGACGCGCGGCTCACCTACCCGAAGGACCTCGTGGTGCGCTTCATGGGCCACCGGATCGCCGCGCCGGTGATCAAGGCCCGGCGACCGTTCTTCCGCGACGAAGGGGTGATGTTTGTCGGCGAGAAGGGCTGGCTTTCCGTCGACCGCACGGCGCTCTATGCGAGCGAACGGGCGCTGCAGACCCACGAGGTGGGGGAAAACGAAATCCGGCTCATTCGCACCCGCTCGCAGGCGCAGAACTTTATCGACGCGATCCACGGACGGGCGCAACCGATCAGCCCGCTTGAGGGCGCCATCCGCAGCGATACCGTGAGCCTGCTCACCGACATTGCGATCCGCGGCGGCCGGCCGATCCGATGGGATCCCAAAACCGAATCGATTGTGGGAGACACCGATGCTTCGAAGCTGCTCGACCGCCCACTTCGCGCCGAGTGGAACGTCTTTGCCGCGAACGAACGGCGGGCCTGAGCCGTTTCCATGCATTAGGAGGTCACGACGAAATACACTAAACACACGAAAAGAATGCCCTTGGAAGCGAACCTAACGATCACTCCCTGTCACCGTTCAGTGATGCGTTCGCTCCCGGTGATCTTGCCTCAACTTCATCATTTCGTGTGTTTCGTGGTTAATTCCGGCTGAGTTGAACCGGGTCTGGAAACCGGTGCTGGCCTCCGCTCTTTCGCCCGCAAAAATGTTCCGCTGCACCGGCCGCGCGCACCTCGAAGGTCCGCCGCCGGCATCTCCGCCATGACGGGAATTGTCCCCCCAACCTTCATGACCATGATTCCCGTTCCATCACTCCTACGCCGGCTCCACCTACGCCGATTTGCCTGTCCGTCATGCTGACCGCGATACGAGGGGCCGAGGCGAAGGCGTCCACTGGTCCGGTTAGCCCGACCTCGGAAACCATCCTGCTGTCACCCTTTGAGGTCGTCACGGATCGCGACATTGGTTTCTTGCCCGCGGTGTCATTGGCCGGCGGCCGCATGTCGACCAGCCTGTGGGACACGCCGCTCGCCTACTCAGTGCTCACGCAGGAGTTCATCGAAGCGCTCAACCTGACCGACACCGAGAAAGCGATGGAATGGGCGGTAAATTCATATGAGACTCGTGGCGATGGCACCGATCGCATTGCCAACCTCGACGCCGGCACGCGCACGGCGTCACGGGGAGTGAAGCCAAAGGTTCTGCGCAATTTCTTCGAGCTCGGCCGCTTTGGCGACACGGAGTGCTGCCCCTTTCCACGGCCAATGTCGGCGCGGCGGGCTCCTATATGTTTGGCGTCGTGAATGAGCCGGCGGGAGTGGTAACGAAACCGGTGAAGGCGGCGGCCAACCAACCGGTGCTGCGGGCTGCAACGGCCGAGGGAAAGGTGGAAAGGACGCTGCGGCCAAAGGTCGTAGGAAGTGCCGGGAAAAAGGGGAAAACCGTGGCGCCGAGGGCGGCAACCAGGCTTGGCCGGAAGAAACGTTAGCCTGCGGGGAACTCTTTGACCGCGAATTGCCTGATCGCGCGGATTCGGCGTCGGAGCGCCGGTCGGCAGAGCGAAAGTTGGCGGACATGAGGTAGACATGACCATGAGGGCGCGGCGATCAGGCTGCAAACGCGGCCGGGAAGATGGGCTGGTCACGTGCCCAGCGCCGGGCGGTGCGACCGGTTCCGTGGAAAATTTTGAGCGGGACGTAGTGATACTTACCGAATTTCTTTTGCGACTGCTCCATTCCTGCTCTGACTAGGGGACAATGGAATTGTCTGAAACTACGTTGGCGCACCTGCGCGATGAGGCCTACGCCTTCCTCGCGGGGCAGGCGTTGCTGGCGAGGCTTGAGACGCTCGGGCGCGAACGGGCGAACGTTGAGACCACGCGCCCGCCCTTCGGGGGCGTGCTGGCGAGTCGCGCGTCGCGCGAGACCTATGCCCGCTCCATGCGCAGCGTGGACGACAATGAGGCCGTGCTTCGCGACCAGCTGGCGCAGATCACGGGCATCGGCGACTGGCTGCGTCCGATCATTCGGAAGGATGTCTCGACCTATCTCGCGAGCGTGAGTCCGGACTATTGTCGGCTACTTCAGATCGCGGCCCGGATCGACGACTGGGAGCGGGCCTATCACAGCGTGCCCGAGTTGCTGGTGGCGTTTGCGCGCGATCTGCGCGCGGTGCGCCTGGCACTGGCGGCGGCGAAGAAGACCCCGCCGCCGGTTGCGCACGAACTTGCGCACCTGCGCGAAAGCGCGGAGCGCCTTGCCCACCGGCACCACGAACTTCACGTCATCGAGCGGGCCGCGCTCGCGCTGTTGCCCGTCGGGATCGCGGAGACGGTTCAATTTCCCGAGCTGCCCGATCTGCAACGGCTGTCGTGGGTGAGCCGGCTGGCGGTGATTCCGCCGGACAAGGCGCTGGCCGAGGTGACGCGCGTCGAGGCGGAAATGCGGGCGTTTCTCGCCGGCCCCAGCGATCGGGTGGTCGCGCGGTTGCAGGCCAGCCGCGCCGGATGCGGGAAAATCGTGGAGCAAACGCTCGAGGAATATTGGAAACAGCTCCGGGCGCACGCCCGTGCGCACTACGTCGAGGAGCGCGACGTCAGTGACATCATCCGCATGCTCAGTGAACGCTACATCGACGCCGACATTCAGCGCCGCCAACTGGAGGTGACCGCCGACCCATTCAAGGCGCGGCTGATGGGAAATCAGATTCTGAGCGGGAGGGATTTAGCCGGTAAGGAAAAGGTGAAGGTGTAGAAGTGTTGTTCCTCCGGATTCGCTCGAAAGCCCGCCCGGCCGGTGGCGCGCGCTCGCGCTTCGTCCAGGGTCAACGTGAGCCGGCGCCGCCACCGCCGGCTTGCTGGAAAACGACCATGAACCGATCTGGTCCGGTCGTACAAACCGTCGGCCGGCACCATTCATAATCCGGATTAGTCGCCGCGCACCACCAATCCGTACCGACCTTCTTGAACTGCTTTCAGGTCCGGGATGGCGCGGCGAGTCGCGTTGCGCGCCGCAACTACAGCGCGTGGATCGCGCTCTTTCTCACGGCGAGGCCGGCTTCCTTCACGGCTTCGCTCATGGTCGGGTGTGCGTGAATGGTGCGGCCGAGATCCTCGGCGCTGCCCCCGTATTCCCTGTGGGTGACGACCTCGCTGATCAACTCGCCGGCATTGTGACCTAGGATCTGCGCGCCGAGAATCTTGTCGGTCTTCGCGTCCGCGATGATCTTCACATAGCCGTCGGTCGTGGCTGCGGCAATCGCCCGCCCATTGCTCCTCCTAAGGAAACTGGATTTTCAGGGGGATTGGATCCGGGAGGGGTTTTCCGCCGAACAGTGTTATTCGCCTGAACCTGGTTTTACGGACCGGACGCCCAAGTTTGGGTGGACCGAGAGTTCGGCTCTTTATGGCGGATAACATCGGGGATCGTGACCTCGGTATCGCACGGCATGCCCCAAGTCGTCTTGATTTGCTCGTGATGGGCTTTCAGCTTTGCCACCGACTCTGCGAGCAGGCCAGACTTTGCTCGCACCGGCTCCTCGAAGGCGTTGACGAGTTGCACAGGTTGACCAGCCGCCTTGTAGGTGCCGAGGACATATCTCGGAAGGGTGTTGGCGTTCATGGAATTCTTGCGTGCACCTGGAACAGCCATGAGCGTGGCGCGCAGGAAGACATGTCGCGCCATCGCCTGGGATGCTAAGAAATCAGAACTCATCGAGAGCCACGAACGCCGCTTCCGCCGGCTGCTTGCGGCCGACTCCCCGGCCGATCTGTGCGGCCAACTTCGCACTTGGGTGCGCCTCGCGGCCAGTAAAGGTCACGGTGTAAATTACGAATCGCTCTTCGCCGACCTCTGGAATTGGCGATGGTACGCCGACGACACGGTAACGACCGGCGCCTTTCATTCCTCTGTTTCGAGGACAGACTTAAAAAACGGGACAGTAACGGGACAGTCAAAAAATAAGGGGCTTACGAATATCTCGTAAACCACTGATGTATAATGGCTGCGGGGGCTGGGGTCGAATAGCCTCGTTAGGCCGACACCGCCAGCCCTCGGGGCGGGACGGGCCGTCGCAATGCATCGCAGGGGCCGATGCGCGGAGGTCCGCCGATCCCCACCAAGTCGAGCCCCCCACCCACCAGCCGCGTCACCAGCCGGCTTGGACAAGAACGAGGATTGCACGCCGTCGGCACAAAAGACTCACTCCCGCGATGCCGACCACCGCTGCCCAGATCGAGCTTTGGCACTCCTCGCCCATTGAGCACCAGCGGCTCGAATTCAAGGAAACCAGCAACCAAAGCCTGCGCGCGCGCTTTCACCTGTCGGAAGGCAAGAGCGTCGTGGTTTCGCAGGTGATTGCCGCCACCGTGGAAGCGGGGCTGATAAAGGCTGAAGACGAAGCCGCCGGGCGGAAGTTCGCCCGTTACGTCCCCTTCGGGGCATGAAGCGCTTATTTAAGGCGAATCCCTTCCTCGGGCACCCCCCGGATCTTATCCACTGATATTCAAGCGGTTCCTAGTTAAGGCGAACCTCGCTGCTCGGTTCGCGGCTAAAGGAGGCAAAGACGATGACCGGCCACCGGATCCCCGCTGCCTAGCAGGCTGTCGGACTTAGGTGCGACGCAGATTTTGGAAAATCTTTGAACGAATCAGCGGGTTTGGGATCTGATCAATATGGCCGCCCGCTTCGTCAATTTGGACCGCGAAACCCCGATGTTCCTGCCGTATGATCTGCGCGACTGGGTGCCGGCCGATCACATCGTGCACTTCATCCTGGATGCCGTGGAGCAGATTCCCACCGAACACTTTTCGGTCAATCAACGCGGAACCGGCAGCGAGCAGTATCCGCCGACGATGATGCTGGCGTTGTTGATCTATTGCTACGTCACGGGTCGCTTCGGCTCGCGGGCCATTGAAGCGGCGACGCACAGTGATGTGGCGGTGCGGTATCTGTGCGCCAATCACCATCCGGACCATGCGTCGATTTGCGCGTTTCGCACGGCGAACAAGGCGGCGTTTGACGCGGCGTTTGTCACCGTGCTGCAACTGGCCCAGCACTTGAAGCTGACGAAAGTGGGGACCGTCAGCGTGGACGGGACCAAGATTCAGGCGAATGCGAGCAAGCACGCCGCCGTGAGCTACGCCCGTGCCGGCGAGATGCTGGCCCAATTGGAACTGGAAGTGAAGGAGTTGATGGCGCGGGCGCAACAAGCCGAAGCCCAGGAGCAGCAGGACGCGTTGGACATCCCGGCGGAACTGACGCGGCGGGCCGACCGGAAAGCGGCCCTGCAGCAGGCGCGGCAAATCATCGAAGCACGCGCCAAGGAACTGGCCGCCGCGCAACAGCCCGGCTACGAAGCCAAACAAGCCAAGCGCCAGGCGCAGCGCGACGCGGACCAAAAACCGCGCGGGCCGGAACCGAAGGCGCCAAGCGAGACACCCGCGCCCAAGGCGCAATACAACTTCACGGATCCAACCAGCGGGATCATGAAAGCTGGCAGCGGCCAGCACTTCGAGCAGTCCTATAATGCGCAGGCGGCGGTCGACGCCGCGATGTTCATCGTGGGCGAACGGGTCAGCGTGGCGGCAAACGACAAGCAGGAATTGCCGCCGACGGTGGCCGCGATCAGCCCCGTGGTCGCGCCGGAGGTCAAAGCGATCCTGGTGGACAGTGGCTTTTATAGTGAAGCGGCCGTGCAAGCGGTGGAACAGAACCCGGACGGCACGGCGACGGGCCTGACGGTGTTCGCGGCGGTGGAAAAGACCGACCATCACAAAACGGTGGCCGATCTGCTGCCCCAGCCAGAACCGGCGGCGCCGGCGGCGGAGGCGACCGCCAAGGAGAAAATGGCGCACCGACTGAAGACCGCCCTCGGCAAGGAACTCTATAAATTGCGCAAGCAGACGGTCGAACCGGTGTTCGGCATCATCAAAGAAGTGATGGGATTCCGGCGTTTCAGTTTGCGCGGCCACGCGAAAGTCTCGCTCGAATGGACCCTGGTGTGCGTAAGCTATAATCTCAAACGGCTCTTCTCGCTAAAAAACCTGGCCGCAGCCGTCTAAACTCGGTCAGGAGACCACGCCAGGAGCGAAAAACCCGCTCCGGCGGACCAAAAGACAGACCCGAACGCAATTGTGCCGAACCCAAATCAGTTTACCGCCGTCGGCGGAGAAAAATCTACGTCGCGACAAAAATACCATTTTCTAAGTCCGACGGGCTGCTAGAGTCGCGGGAGATGCCCGCGACCTTCCTGCGGTTCGAGTCGCCGCGTGAGCAGGTGGCGTTGCCCGATGCCGCGCTGATCAAGCTGGAACTGGCGCGGGATGAGACCGCGCTGGAGCTGTCTTTCGTCACACACCGGGTGAGCATCACCGGTCGAAAACTGGCCGAAATCTACCAGTCGGTGTCGGACGTGGAAGCCCGTCTCGTGCGCGTCGTTTCAATCGAATTTGCCGGTAACCCGGCGGTGCCAACCTATCGGGCGCTCGTTCACGGCATCCGGATCGATCCCCTGGACGCCGATGAGCGGCGCAAGCAGTGAGTGCACCGGCGGGGCCGGGAGCGGTCGGTGGGAGCTCCGCGCACCACCGTCCGCGACAGCTCCCGTGCTCCTGCGGCCCAGCCGTCGCTCGGGTTGCGAGGCAAATGGGACAGCGGGCCACGGCCGCCGAGCAAGCCCGAGTGTCGGCGGCGTGGGCGAAAGCGATTCCACTCCGCCCGATCCGTTGATGACAGATCGTTCTGAAATCCTATCTTGCCCATACGGGATCGAGGAGCTGCAGACGCGGCCCTCGTTATCAGAAATTCTCCTGCGGCGAGCTGTCGCTTCGCGATTTGCGCTCGAACTATGCTCGACGATTTCACGGGGGGAGGAACCGTCAATGGAAGGGCAATCTGATTCTATTGCCGGCAGCTGATCGGATCGGGTGGCCACACCGCGTTTGAGGCAAACCGATCGGGTCATGGCTTGCCTCTTGACAGGTCGGCTGGCGGGGCGGGCCCGCGCGGCCACCACCAACCCCAATGGATCGAGTTTCCTTCCGTCTGATTTCACGTGTTCAAAAAAAGGTATTAGAAACGCCGGCCAACGCCTGGCCGGTATTTTCTCAAGGTAGGCCCGGCACGGCGGAAACTTACTGTTATCGATTACCGTAACTTCGTGCCTCTATGGTAGCCGCCCGGCCGATCTTCGCTCTGGAGCAGACGGTTTCAAGGCAGCGAAGCGAAACCGGACGGATGTCTCCACGAGAGTGGCTGTCCGATTATTCCTTTGAAATGGCGCGGGGGAAGGTAACTGCTCGGGCTTAAGCGAAATATCCCCTCGCCTGCTTTTCCATGAGACCCCTGCACTGGATCGACTATTCCATCATCGGCGCCTATCTGCTGGTGTCCCTTGGCATCGGCCTGGCGATGAGCCGCCGCGCGGGAAAGAACAGCGAGAGCTATTTCCTGGGCAGCCGCAGTGTGCCTTGGTGGATCAACGGCATCTCGCTGGCGGCGACCAGTTTTGCGTCCGATACGCCGCTGGTCGTCACGGAGATGGTGCGCGGCCGCGGCATCCAGCGTCTTTGGTGGCTGTTCGCGGGGGTCATCGCGCTGGTCGCCGCCGTGTATCTGTTTTCCCGCCTGTGGCGGCGCTTGGAGGCGATGACGGACGCGGAGTTTTGCGAACTGCGCTACGACGGAAATTCGGCGGCCGTGCTGCGGGCGGTGCGCGCCTTCATGAGCGGCGTGGTGGGCAACTTGATCACGATCGCGTGGGTAACGCTGGGCATGGCGAGCATCATCACCGTCACGATGCCAGTGGAAAAATGGACCGCCGTCGGCATCGCGATGGGGGTGACACTGATCTACACGATGTTTGGCGGTTTTTTCAGCGCGGTGCTGACCGACCTCGTGCAATTTGGAATTGCGGTGGCCGCCATGGTGACGCTCGCCGTGATTGCCGTGAGCGAGTTCGGGGGTATGGCGGCGGTGCTGGACGCGGTCCGGGCGGCCCCGGGATACGGCGAGCGGACGCTGGCAATATTCCCCAGCTTCGATCACGCAAACCTGGACCTCATCTGCTTCGTGATCCTCGTCGGGCTGATGACGTGGACGGACACGGGCGGCTACGTGACGCAGCGCATGAGTGCCTGCCGCAACGAACGCGACGCGGTCAAGGCGATGTTGTTCTTCGCCGTCTGGCAGGCCATTCGCCCGTGGATGTGGGCGGTCGTGGCACTCGTCTCGATCGCGTTGTTTCCCGTGCTGACTCCACCCATGACCGACACGCACGCCTATCCGATGGTGATGAATCAGTATTTGGGCGTTGGGCTCCGCGGCCTGCTCATCACGGCGTTCGCGGCGGCGTTCATGTCTACCATCACCACGCAACTGAACTGGGGCGCTTCCTATCTGATTCGTGACGGCTACTGCCGTTTTATGCGTCCGCACGCCTCGGACCGTGAAACCGTCTTGGCGTCGCGGGTCGTGACCGTGCTGCTCGCGATCGCGGGCATCATGCTGACTCCCTTGCTGAGCTCGGTGACGCAGGCGTGGGAATTTCTCGCGTTGCTGACCGCGGGCAGCGGCGTGATTGGCGTCCTGCGCTGGTTCTGGTGGCGCATCAACGCGTGGACCGAACTCGCGGCTTTGGCGGCCGGGCTGGGGTGCGCTCTCGCGAACATCGCCCTCCAGTTGGCGGCTCCCCGTTTGGTCGTTTTGGGTGCCGCGTGGTCAGATTGGCGGTTTGAGTTGAAGCTCGCCCTGTTCACGGCCCTCGCGCTCTCCGCCAGCGCTTTGGTGACCTTCCTGACGCGGCCGGTGGCGCCAGAGAAACTGCGGTCTTTCCACCGCAAAGTCCGGCCCGGCGGTTGGTGGGCGCCGGTCGAGAAGGGTCAGGATCTCACGGCATTGCCCCCGCCCGTGCTCTCAGGGCGGACCGCCCTCGACCTCCTCGGCGGGATGGCTCTTTGTGCCGGTGGCACCGTCGGGATTGGCTACGCCATTCTCCTGCAGCCCGGACCCTCCGCGACGGCCTTTGGCATCGCGCTGGTCGGCGCCTTTGCGGTTTATCGCTGGTTTCGGCGGGAAGCCGCATCCCTTTCGCATTAGCCGCATCCCCTTGGCCGCACCCTTTCCGTTTCGCGAGGCCGACCTCCCGCTGGATGAGCGGATTGAGGACCTCCTGGCCCGCCTCTCCACGGAGGAGAAAGTCGGCCAGTTGATGCACGACAACCCGCCGGTGCCGCATCTCGGACTGCCGGCCTACAACTGGTGGAACGAGGGTTGCCACGGGGTGGGCCGCAACGCCCGTGCCACCGTCTTTCCCCAGACCATCGCGCTGGGCGCCACCTTCGATCGCGAATTGGTGCGGCGCGTCGGCGACACCATCGCCACGGAGGCAAGGGCCAAACACCACGCCGCCGCGCGCCTGCAAAACGGCGCGACCCAGCAGTATCAGGGCCTGACGTTCTGGGCGCCCAACATCAACCTCTACCGTGATCCCCGCTGGGGTCGCGGGCAGGAGACCTTTGGCGAGGATCCGGTGCTCACGGGCGAACTCGGTGCGGCCTTCGTGCAAGGTCTCCAGGGCGACCACCCTCATTATCTCAAGACAGCCGCCTGTGCCAAGCATCTCGCCGTCCACAGCGGCCCGGAGGCGTTGCGGCACGGCTTCAACGCCCAGGTCAGCGAGCGCGACCTGCGTGAGTCCTACCTGCCCCATTTCGAGCGCCTGGTCCGCGCCGGTGTCGAAGCCGTGATGGGTGCCTACAACCGCACCAACGGCGAGCCGTGCTGTGCGAGCGCGAACCTGCAGCGCATTCTGCGCGACGAGTGGGGCTTCACCGGCCACTTCGTCTCGGACTGCGGGGCGGTCGATGATATCCATCGCGGGCACAAACTCACGTCGGGTCCGGTTGAGTCCGCCGCGCTTGCCCTGAACCGCGGGTGCGACCTCAACTGCGGTTGCACTTATCATGATCTGATCGAGGCGTTGCGCCGCAATCTCGTGTCCGCAGCGGAAATCGACCGTTCGCTCCGTCGCTTGCTGCGCACGAAGTTCCGCCTGGGTCTGTTCGACCCGCCGGAGCGAGTGCCCGGGGCGGAGACGCCGCCCGAGGTGGTGAATTCCGCGTCCCACCGCGCCCTCGCCCGACGGGCCGCCGTGAACTCGATCGTCCTGTTGAGGAACAACGGGATTCTCCCGCTCGCTCCGACGACCCGCAGCCTGATGGTGGTCGGTCCGGGTGCCGCCAGCGTCGATGCGCTGCTCGGCAATTATTTCGGACTCAGCCCCCAACTCGTCACCATCCTGGAGGGCATTACCAGCCGCGCGCCGGAAGGATGGCGACTCGGCTACAGCATGGGTTGCCTGCCGGACGATGCCATCACCCCGCCGTCGCCCGGGGCGGTTTACGAGTGTTCGTGCGCCGACGTGACCGTCGCGGTGCTCGGCACCCTGCCGGTCTATGAGGGCGAGGAGGGCGATGCCTTCGCCTCCCGCGCGGCTGGTGATCGCCAGGCGATCGAACTCAACGCAGGCCAGCGCCAGTTTCTGGATAGACTGCGGACCAACCAAAAACCCGTCGTGCTCATCCTCACCGGGGGCGGGGCCATTGCCTGTCCCGAGGCCCATGAGTGGTGCGACGCCATTCTTCACGCGTGGTATCCGGGGTGCGAAGGCGGCCATGCGGTCGCCGACGTCCTTTTCGGTGATGTCGAGCCCGGCGGCCGCCTACCCGTCACCGTGCCGCGCGCCACGGCGGATTTGCCGCCGTTCGAGGATTACGCGATGGCCGGCCGCACCTATCGCTTCGCCACGAAGGCTCCGCTTTATCCCTTCGGCTATGGACTGGGCTACACCAGCTGGGAGCTGGGCGATCTTCGAGTGCACCCCGTGGCGATGGTGCCGGGTGACGCATTGGAAGTCAGCGTGGAGCTGCATAATGTCGGTGCCCGCTCCGGCCGCACGGTGGTGCAATATTATGTATCACCACCGGCCGGCGGTGGCGGCCCTCTGGTGAAGCTCGTCGATTTCAGCGCCGTGGAACTCGCTCCAGGCGCGCGTGCGCGTGTGACGAGCCGGCTTCCCGCGACCACGTGGAGCGCGCACGACGAGAATGGGCAGCCGCAGCATTCACCAGGCGACTGGCGGGTGTTCGCCGCATTGGCCGCACCGGTGGAACGCGCCCGGGAATTGGGCGTGCCCGTCCCGCTCTGCGCCACGGTCGCAGTGACGTAATCGCCACAGGCTGTCCACCAACCCCACTCATGCTTCCACGTTCCGATCAAGGGCGGCTGCCACCGCATCAAGGCCGGGGTTCGCGCGCGACCTGTACCACCGCGTCGTAGGCTGGCTTGGGTTCGAGCGCGCGGTCGAAGAGCAGCGGATGGTTGATGCGTCCCTTCACTGGCCAGTTGTTCAGCCACGACTTGCCATCGTGCAGGTTCCAGAATGTCACGCGATCGACGATGTCGTGGTGTTGCGGAGGAGGGCAAACAGCTTCGCGTATTGCTCAGCCTGGCGCTGCAGTAATTCCGGCGGAGCCACCTTCCAGCCCAGATTGGTCGCGATCGGCTCTTCATGTTGGGCGGTGTCAGCGCCCCTGACGCCGCGCTCCACGAGATCCAGATCGAGTTCGGTGATCATCACCTTCACGCCGCTAGTGTAGTGTCTCTCAAAACGCTAGACATAACGGGGTTGGTGTGATTATGCTTCGGTTCATGGCGAGACCAATCGAGCCGCTGATCATCAGCGCAGAACAGCGGCAGGAGCTGGAACGTATCGTGAACGCCCCGACTTCGAAGCAACGGTCGGTGCGCCGGGCGCGGATCGTTTTGCTGCGAGCCGATGGCCAGAGCCAGGTGGAGACCGCAAGGGCAGTGGACGTGAATCGCCCGGTGGTAATTCGTTGGGAGCGGAGTTTCGCCAAGCTCGGGCTGGCAGGTTTGGAGGAAGCTGCTGGACGAGGACGCAAACCTTCGATTCCGAACGCCAAGAGGGAGACGGTGCTGGTTCGAGCTACTCAGCCGCCGCCGAATCGAACGCGTTGGAGCGTGCGCTCGATGGCGCGCCAAGTGGGAGTCTCGCCCGCAAGCGTCCAACGCATTTGGGCGGCCAACGAGATCAAGCCGCACCTCACCCGCACGATCAAACTGTCCCGCGATCCTGACTTCGAGGCCAAGTTCTGGGACGTGATCGGCCTTTATCTCAATCCGCCGGACCGGGCGCTGGTCCTCTGCTGCGACGAGAAAAGCCAATGTCAGGCATTGGAACGTACGCAACCGAGCCTGCCCCTCGGCGTGGGTCATATCCGCACTCGCACCCACGATTACCTCCGCCACGGCACGGTCACCCTGTTTGCCGCGTTGAATTACGTCGACGGGAAGATCCTGAGCACGACGGCACCGAAGCATACTCACGTCGAATGGCTCGCCTTTCTGAAGAAGCTCCACCGGCAGACGCCGGCCGAGCTGGCCCTGCATCTCATCGTCGACAATTACGCCACCCACAAGCACCCGGTCGTCATCGAGTGGGTTGAGAAGCATCCGCGCCTGCACGTTCACTTCACGCCGACCAGTTCCTCTTGGATGAATCTCGTCGAACGCTTCTTCCGCCAACTGACCGACGACGTCGTTCGCGAAGGCAGCTTCGCCAGTGTCCGCGAACTCG
>JBIJCX010000359.1:0-8580 GCA_044344465.1 Opitutaceae bacterium | reverse complement strand
CGGCGAAGCCGTTGCATAAGTCTCTATCTTTCAATATGAAAAAGTTTTCACGCCTGATTGCCATCATCGGGGTGACCGCGCTGGTGGGACGGTGGATTCCCAAAAGCGGGACGCGAGTCAGCGCACGCCTTCCCGGGTGGCGCCGGAGAAATGGCGCGCGCCCTTTTCATTTGTCATCTAATGAATGACAACGAGGTCGGGAATGACCATGAGGTCGGGCGGAGGTGGGTGGTGAACCCGCCGCCTCACGCCGGCAGCCGGAGTGTCGCGACGCAGCCGCTGGCCTCTTCCCGATTCGCGAGGGTGAGCGAACCGCCGTGGTTTTCGGCGATTTGGCGGCAGAGCACGAGGCCGATGCCGCTGCCCTCCGTTTTCGTGGTGAAAAACGGCACGAACAGATTCGTGGCCTGGGCGATGCCCGGGCCGTCATCCTCGACCAGCAATTCGACGGCGCTGGCAATCTTGCGCCACTGGAGGCGCACGCCGGCCTCGGCACGGCCCGCGGCGCGCTGCTCGAGCGCGGCTTCGACGGCGTTTTTGACGAGGTTGATGACGAGCTGCTCGATCTGAGCGGCATCGCAGGCGAGGGTGGTGTCCGGGCTGGTGCGCATCTCGACCGGCAGCCGGCTTTCGAGGGCGATCACGCGTTGCACGAGCGGGGCGAGCGGGCAGGGGGCGAGCGTCGGCTGGGGCAGGCGCGCGAGGCGGGCATACGCGTTCATGAAACGCGCCAGGCTCTCGGCCCGGGTGGCAATGATGTCGAGGCCGCTGCGCATGTCGTCCTCCCAGTCGGGGGCGCGCTTCGGACTGCGCAGCAGGGAGCTGAGGCTGCCGGCGATGGATTTGATCGGCGCGAGGGAATTGTTCAGTTCGTGGCCGAGCACGCGGACGATGCGCTGCCAGGCCTGCAACTCCTCTTCGCGCAGCGTGCGGCTGAGATCGGCGATGACGACCAGCTGGTGGGGCCGGCCGCCCTCGCGAAATTCGCTCCGCCGCATGCCCCACCGGCCGGAGCCGCCGGGAAACGACAGGGTGAGGAGGCGGGCGTGCTCGCCGGTGAGGCACTCGGCGAGCCCGATGTCCGCGGCGTCGCGCCCCAGGATCCGCTCGGCGGGTTTCCGCAAGAGCAGCTGGCCGGCATGGTTGGCGAGGCGGAGCTTCTGTTCGGCGTCGAAGGCGAAGATCGCGATGTTGATTTCCTCCATCACGGTACGGAGGAGTGCGGTGGCCTCCAGCGCGTTGAGCCGCTGCTCCTGCAGCGTGCGGCTGAGCGTGTTGATTTCGGCCATCACGTCGCCGAGCGGTTCGTCGCGCCGGACCCCGCGCGCCCGGATCGCGAAATCGCCCTCGCGCAGCGCGGAGAGGAGATTGGCCATCGTCTGCAGCGGGCGGACGACGCGGTCCTGGAGGGCCAGGGCGAAACCCAGCCAGCATCCGCCGATGAGCAGCGTGAGCGTCCACTGCACCTTGGCGGTGGCGTCCCCGAGCCACAGGTAGCAGAGCGCGACCACCACGGCCGGCAGTCCCGCGAGCAGCGCGTAAACGAGGACGACCTGGTCGTGAGTGAGGCGGCGGGATGGCTTTGCCATATGCTTCAGCAATCAGCGGTCAGCGGTCAGCGATCAGCTTTCGAGCCAGGGCGCCGAGCATGCGTTTGATCTGTGCGATCTCGTCGGATAGAAGTGCGTGCCGAGCTGGTTCGATTAACCCGAGATCCCGGGAGAGCAGGAGAAAATATTCCACTTCGCTGGCCGAGCCATGCGCGATATCCACGAAGCGCTTAAGCTCGGCATCTCCACTCCGTCCGCAGCCTTCCGCGAGGTTGGCTGGCACCGATGTGCACGCCCGACGCAACTGGCTGGTGATGCCAAACAGCTCCTCCTTGGGAAAACACTTCGTGGTCGAGTAGACTTCGAGCGCGAATTTGTGGCTGCGCTGCCAAACGTCGAGCTGGTGATAGTCTTTCACGACGGGCTCGAAGCTGAACGCTGATCGCTGAAAGCTGAACGCTATAATCCGTACTTCTCCAACCGCCGGTAGAATGCGCTGCGGCTGAGACCCAGCTCTTCGGCGGCCTGGCGGGCGTTGCCGTCGCAGCGGGCAAGGGTCTTCTTGATCAGGAACGCCTCCACTTCCTCGATACTCATCTCCTCGAGGCGAGGCGCGGCCTGGCCGGCATTGAGGCCGAGGTCGGCCCCGCGGATGACCTTGCCCGGCGCCATGAGCACGGCGCGCTCGACCGCGTGATCGAGTTCGCGGACATTGCCCGGCCACGCGTGATTCCGCATCGCCTGCAGCGCCGACTCGTCGAAGCCGGTGATCGCCTTGCGATAGCGGGTGGCGTGCTGTTTCAGGAAATGCTGGGCGAGCAGCTCGATGTCCTCGCGGCGCTCGCGCAACGGCGGCAGGTGAAGCTGGATCGTGTTGAGACGGAAAAGGAGGTCCTGCCGAAATTTGCCGGACGCGACCTCGGTCTGCAGGTCGGCGTTGGTGGCGGACACCAGGCGGACGCTGGCGTGATAGGTGCGCGAGGAACCGACGCGCTCGAACTCGCCGGTCTCGATCGTGCGGAGCATCTTGGCCTGCTGGCTCAGCGGGATGTTGCCGATCTCGTCGAGAAAGAGCGTGCCGCCGTCCGCGAGTTCAAAGCGCCCGGCGCGATCGGCCTTGGCGTCTGTGAACGCGCCGCGCACGTGGCCGAAGAGCTCGCTTTCAAAAACGCCCTCGGGCAGCCCGCCCATGTTCACGGAGATGAACGGCTTTCCTGCCCGCGTCGACACCGCGTGCAGCGCTTGCGCGACCAGACCCTTGCCCGTGCCATTCTCGCCCGTGATGAGGACATTGGCGTCCGACGGGCCCACGCGCGCGATCATCTCGAGCACGGGGCGCATGGCCGCCGACTGCGCGATAATCGCCGGGCCGGCCTTGCCGCTGCCGCGCAGGAGCTGGTTTTCCTGCTCGAGCCGGCGATAGGCGCGCACCGCACAGCCCAGATCGATCTGGTTGCGGACGATCGCGAGCAGGCGGGGATTGTCCCACGGCTTGGTGATGAAATCACGGGCGCCGCGCCGCATCGCCTCGACCGCGACGTCGACGCTCGCCCACGCGGTCATGACCACCACGGGCAGCGCGGCATCGAGGGCCTGCAGTTTCTGCAGCAACTCGAGCCCTTCCTGGCCGCTCGTCGTGTCGCGGGCGTAATTGAGATCCATCAGCACCAGCGCATAATCGGTGGCCTCGACCGCCTTGATCACGGCGGCGGGCGATTTCGCGGCTTCAGTCGCATAGCCCTCGCCTTTCAAGAGCAGTCGCAGCGCCTCGATGACATCGGCTTGATCGTCGGCGATCAGGATCCGGTGGGCAGGTGCGTTCGGCATGGCGGAAATGACGGTCGGGCAACAGAAGGTGTCAAGAAACCGCTCAGGCGGCAAGCGCGTGCGCGGACTTGTTCGCCGGGGCGAATGAGTTTCGCTCCGTGCCCGCCGCCGCGGGCGTGAGCACCACCAGCGATTTCGTTGGCCGGGCATAATCCGAGACCAGGGTCAGGAACGCGACGACCGCGACATACGCCGCAAACACGTGGAGGGTGTCGATGGGCGCGGGCACCACCAGACCGGAGAGTTCGGCGGCGACGGTGCTGGGCACGCTGGCCGCGAGGAGGAGGGAGAGGATTTTGAGTGAGTTTTTCATGGATGTGCCATCGCTTTTGCAGCGCCCATGCCAAGTGGCAGCCATCTTCTTAACCTGCTTGTCTCCAAATGAATAAAGTTTCGCCAGTGGCTCCGCGACTCGCAGGCGGTTCGCTCCATGGGAAAAACGATTCCCAGGATTGGGACGACTCCGGTCGAAACCTGGCCCGGTTGGAGCCGTCTTGCGGTGGGCGTCTTGCGGCGGAGCGCTTGACCGACCGATCCGCCATTAGTTATTATTAGATACAGGCGGCATTCTCCCGCCGGCTGACTGCGTATGACCCGTGAGTCCCTCATCGCTATTGAGTTAATAACCTCCCATCGCTCGGGGGTGAAAATGCGTATTTTTTCTAAGTAGTATTCTAAAGGAGCCTCCCTTGACCTGCACTGTTTGCGTAGAAAAATTAGGGGATAGACCCCACGTATAAAGACCTACTGGACTCATGTTAGACAGGAAACAGCACGCGAAGTCAGGCGGCTTCACCTTGTTTGAGGTGATGATGGCTGCTGCCGTGATGTTGATGGCCATCGTCGGTATGATCCAGGTGATCACCTATGGATCGGGCATGCTGGATCTGGCCCGCAAGCAGTCGATCGCGATGCAGATCATCCACGGCCAGATCGACAACCTTCGCCTCAACAACTGGACGACGGTCAATGCGTACCCGGCGTCACGGACCGTGAACGTCGACACCAGCGACCAGACGACCAACATCTCCTACGGTTTTGTGTTTGGCCCGGTGGGTTCAGGGGACGTCGTGAACACGACCGATAGTGTGCTGACTCTGCCCGAGTTGGCCAAGGGGTTTACCTGCACCCGCACGATCACGACGGTGCGGACCGATTTGAAGCAAATCACGTTTAGCGTGACGTGGCGCAGCAACACGGGCCGGCAATACACGCGGAGCGGCTCGACGTATTTCGGCAAGAACGGACTGTATGTCACGTATCAGCGCTAACCGCCACCGCGCCCGGCGCGGCTTCACGCTCTTGGAGCTCATGATCGCCACGGCGATCTCATCGGTCGTTTTCATCGGCATTCTTTCGGCGTATTTGTTCGTGGGCAGGAACTTGACGCGGCTCGTCAATTTGCAGCAGCAGGAGGTGGCGAGTCGCGGAACTCTGCACCGCTTTACCCAGGATGTGGGCACCGCGGGCCAGATTATGACGAGCGAAGCCTCGCAACTTGTCTTGTTGACCGCGACCGTCACGCTCTCTGGCGGCGGAGCCACCATGCCAGCAACGGCCACAGCCAATTTCGATATGAGCCCGCTTAGTCCGACTTACGGCCTGCTCGTCAGCTTCAACATCACCTCCGGTGGCGCGGGTTACACGTCGGCGCCGACGGTGACCATCACGGGTTACGGCGGATCAGGCGGGACGGCGACCGCGACGGTTGCCAGTGGAAGTGTAACGGCGCTCACTCTTGTTTCCAGGGGGGCGACCCGCGTGACTTACACCTATACCCCCCCGGTCGTGGGCCCCCCCTTGGTGCCTGGGTACCTCACCCGGACGGATACCGTGGGGTCACAAATAGTCCTCCGCGACCTGACCGCCTTTGCCTTCGCGTATTACAACGAGGGGGGGACGGCGGTGACGTCGAGCCCGCAGAGTGTCAAAGCGATCGAGGTGTCGTTTTCGAGCGCGGTCGGGAGTGCTGCGAGTGGTACGCTGGCGAGCTACAGTACGGCGTCGGCGCGCATCCTGCTACGCAATAAGGCGCTCTTGCAGTGATTGCTTAGGGCCCGCTTTTTTTGCTCGCCCGTGAGGCAAGAGCGCGTCGTCTTCAAACGCACGCTTCTGACTGATATGCCTGCTTTTTCATTGCTGGCCCGAAACAAGCGCACGGGCGTATTGTGGAATGTGACCGACCATTTGGTGCAGGTCGCACGTCTTGGCCGTGTTGATGAGAAGCCGGTGCTCGTTGATTCCTTCGCGGAGTTGCCGGCGGGCAACGACGAGGCCGCCACGCAGTGGTTGCGCACCGCCTTCCCCGAGCGCAGTGCCGGCTACCTGCCCGGCTACTGCGGATTTCATCCGCCGGAGCGCGTGCTGTTGCGCGAAAACATCAATACGCGCCGGATGCTCGAGCCCAATTTTCTGCCGGGGCTGCTGGCCGAGCAGGCCAAACTCACCTCGGTGAATGACTGGCAGGTGTGCGCGCTGAACCCGTTGGATGGCGAGTTGATTACGGCGGCGACGCCGTCGCGCCCGGGGCTTCTCCTTGGACTGCCGCTCGGGGGCGTGCGCGACCTGCAGCAGCGGCTGCGCAAGCTTGTCATCCGGCCCCGCCGGCTGGAAGTTGGCACCGTGGCGTTGCTTGGCGCCCTGTCACGCTACCTGCGGGAAACGGCCTATCCCCATGCCGCCGTCGTGTGCGAAATCGGCCAGACGCAGACGCGGATCTATTTCCTCGCGCGCGATGGCGTGCACACTCCCGCGACCCTCCCGCACGGCCTGCTCTCGATTCAGGAGGCGGCGATGAAGGAACTGGCCGCTCCCGATATCGGCACGGCACGGCTGCAACTGGCGGATCCGACGGAGGAGCTGCGCACGCATGGCCGCCGACTGGTGCGCATGCTGACACGGCATTTGAAGCCGGCCGTCGACTACTTCGAAATGCAGACCGGCCAGCCGATCGGCGCGTTGTTCTGCGCCCACCTGCCCACCAAGCTCGGCTGGCTCGAAGAAGCGCTTTGCGCCGCCGTCGACCTCGAGTTTCTGGTCCCGGATTTTGGGGTCTGGCTCCCGCTGAGCGGAGTGCAACTCGCACCGGGGAGCGACCCACCGGGACGTTCCTGGTTTCAAGCCCTCAGCCTGGTGAGTGAACTCGCCTCCGCTCCTGCCGCCAATGAAGCGAAGTCGTGACCCACTGCACATAAGTCCGCACTGGCATGTGGACTGCCGGATCGAGGTGGATCTGCCCGAGGACAACCTCGTCGGCACGCGTTTCATCATCAATATGGTGTTCACCGCGTTTGCCGTTGCGGCGGTGCTGTTCACCGGCTGGCTCGGCTACAAGAATCTGAGCATGCGTTACCAAATCCGCGATTGGGAACGACGCATCAACGACAACCGGGCCGTGGTGAGTGAGATCCAGCAGATGGGTCGGGAATATAACGTCGAGGCCGCCAAGATCGACCAGGCCTACGCGCTCATCCGCCCGCAGCTCTTTGTCTCCGGTTTCATCATGAACCTGGGGCGCACCCGCCCGGAGCCGGTGGGGATCGATATCATCGAGTGGAACGATACCGGCATCGTGGTGCGCGGCAGCCTCCGGGAAAGATCCGAACGCGCCACCCGGATCCTCGGCCTCTACGTGGAGGAGCTCCGGCGCGACAAGAGCATGCAACCGATCTTCCGCGAAATCAGCCTGACCGACCTGGATCGCGGTTCCAGCGGTGACACGATCAAGTTCGAAATCGTTTTCCGGCTGAAACCCTTCAAGGCATGAGCCCGGCCATTTCCAGCTTCATTGTCCTGGTGCGCCGCTATCCGCATAGCGCGATCTGCGCGCTGATCACCCTGATTCTCGGCAGCGCATCGTGGTTTTTATCGGTGCAGGACGCGGAGCTGGAGACGGCGCACCGGGACCGCTCGAAAGAAGGCGAAGCCATGCTTCAGGTGCGCGTGGGCGGGTCGACCCAGCGCCAGGAACTTGACGCCGTGCGCGACGCCACCCGCCGGATCGCGGACAACCTGGTCATTGAAACCGACCTCGCGGAGAATGCGTGGTACTTTTACCGCATCGAGGAGCAGACCAAGGTCCGGTTGTCCGAGTTGCACCCGATTAGCGCACCGACGACCGATGCATCGTCGCTCTTCAAGCGTATTCCCTACACGATCCGGGTGTCGGGGACCTACGAGCAAACCGCCGCCTTCCTGCTCGCCCTCGAAACCGGGGAACGGCTGGTCAACATCACGAGTTTCACGTTTTCTCGGGCGGCCAACGGCATGGCGTTGGATCTCAACATTGAGGTGCTCGGCAAGAAATGAAAACCCTTCGTCAGTTTGCGCTCGTGGTTTCGATGGCGGCCCTCCCGGCAGCGGGGCCTGGCGCCACGGCTCCCGGATCGCCCCGCGCTCCTGCACCCGAGCCGGAAAAGGCGGCTGAGACCGCACGCGCCGGGACCCCCGCGGCCAGGTCCGTGAGCGAGCCCGCGCCCAAGTCCGTGAGCGAGCCCGCGCCCACCGCCGCCAAGGATGCCGCGGTCAACCCGGTCACGCCGCCTGCGACCGCCGCCAAGGATGCCGCGGTCAACCCGGTTACGCCGCTTGCCGCCGCCAAGGCCCCGGTAAACCCGGCGCTCTCGCCCCGTTTTTTGCAGGTCAGGGAGCGTGTCGACGCGCTCTTCCGCTATCGCAACGGGATGTCGCCCCCTCCGGATCCACGGTTGAATCCCTTTCGACCTCCCGGCTCCGCACCCGCTGCGGCGCCGTCTCCGGCCAGCAAACCGGATCCGCTCGCCGGCGGCTCGATTCCCGCTCCCCTCAGCTCCGATCTCGAACTCCTCCAACAGGCCGTCGCCACCCTCAAAGTCAGCGGAGTCCTCGAAACCGCGGGCCGGTCCCACCTCGTCATCAATACCAAGTCGTACAAGATCGGCGAGGTCGTCCAGACCAAGGTGAAAGGCGAGTCGGTTTTCCTGCGCGTTCGCAACATCTCGCGCAACAGCGTCACGCTCGGACTCAACGGGGCGGAGATGACGCTGAAATTCTAGCCGGAGCGGCCGCCCAGGGCGAAGCCGGAGATTGGTACGATCTCGTGCCAACCGCCCGATCGAGCGGAGCATCGCGGAGAACGGACCTCCCGGTCCGTTCAGATCGCTCGTACCCCGTGCCGTGGAGCGGCCTGGAAATGGACCGGGAGGTTCGTTCGCCTCCCGGGCCT
>JBIJCX010000072.1:0-27546 GCA_044344465.1 Opitutaceae bacterium | reverse complement strand
GGCGTCGTCAAGCGACGCCCCTACGACAATCGGCTCATCTTGAAAGCGAATTGGAACAAGTAGCCGGCAATGGAAAGTCTCATATCGCCTGCAAGCAGGCTCCTACCTGCTGGCGAAGCGACCGCATCGTGTTTTCGAGTCACCGTCAGAACCGGCCCTGGACGCCGGCCGTGATCTTCGCGGCGGTCGGACGCACCTGGAACAACCGATCCTCGGTGACAAAATAAGTCTGGAAGAGCGGCTCCGAAAAAAGATTTTCCACATTGCAGAAGAATCCAAGTTTCGGAGACATCGCATACTTCAGCTTCACCGTGGTCGCCGTCTTCGGCATGTCATAGACCATGGCCGCCGGGTTGGTGGAAATCGTCACGAGCCGGCTGGAGCGCCAGTTCCACTGCCAGCGCAAATTCCATCCTTTCTGCACGAAGGTCAGGGCCACGTTCGCCGTCTCCGGGACCATGCCCGCCACCTGGGTCGTGGCCACCCTCCCGCCGTAGTCGCCCTTGGTCTCCACCTTGGTGTAGTTCATGTTGACGCCCAGACCGCGCCACAATCCCGGCAGGAACCGGAACTGCTGCTGATAACTCAACTCCAGGCCGCGATAGCGGGCGGACCCGCCGTTGGACGACGTGATGATGGTGAAACCCTGGTACTCGCCCTCGTAACCGTTGTTCGCGCCCGCGCCGATGGACTGGCTCCGGTCCTGGTAGATAAAATCGCTCAGCTCCTTCAGGAACACCCCGGCCGAGAAGAGTCCGATCGGCTCGAAATAATACTCCACGCTGGCGTCAAAGTTATTCGAATACTGCGGCTTCAAGGCGGGATTGTTTATGGTCAGCGTCTCGGCCGTATAATTGGCCGAGGAATTGGGCATGATCTGCCCGAATTCGGGCCGGCCGATTCCGGTCGAATGACTGAGGCGGGCCATCAGCCCGCCAGGGGTCGCATACTTGAAGTGGATTCCCGGGAAAATATTCCGGTATTGGCCGGTACCTTTGCTCCGGCCGCCATACTGCGCATAGGCCCGGCGACGGATCTCATCGTCCGTCAGCGCTCCCACCCACGCGGCCCGGCGCGCGGCCTCGGCGGGGGTGATTTGGACGAGCGGCCCTTCCCCATCGGTCCGGGTGTCCTCCAGCCGCAAGCCAGCGAGAATGGAGAGTCCGCCGATCTGCACGTTGCCCATCACGTAGGCGCCTGCGATCTTTTCGGCGACCGAGCGATCGTTGGTCAGCATCTCCGAGTAATAATACGCCATGTCCTCGGTCCAGAGTTCCGGGTGCTCCTGCGCGTTCTTCGCGACCGCATACGAATCCAACAACGGCACCTTTGGCTCGCGGGATTTTTTCAAGTACGCGTTCATCACGGCCTCATAGCCGTCGGACCGCTCGGCAAACTGGGCCAGGTTGGGCTGGGTCTTGGGATTGTAGCGATGACTCTGGTAGTCGAGTTCGCGCTGGTGCCGACGGTAATTGAAGCCGGCCTTGACGAACGCCGGCACGGCGAGCTCGACCGACTTCTTGACGTTGAGCCTGGCATTCAGGATGGAGTCGACGCCGTTGCGGTGTGGCTGGGTCAGGACCAGGTTGGAGAAGTTGTTGATATCATACAGGCTCGGACCCGTGGTCTGGGTGATCGCGGGCACGGCCCGGTCCTTGCTCCGATCCACCGTCCAGCCGGTATTGCGCAACTGGGCCGTGACCGTGCCCTTCGGGATGGCATCGTAATGCCGGTTGAACGGCGAGGTGTCGTAGTAGGTGTTCGAGTTCGAGTAGCTCATGCCATAGTCGACCTGCAGGCCGTCCTTGAAGCGGTGCCGGACCGACGGCTGGAGCACGATGGTGCGGCCGGACTTGTCATTGGTCGTGCTGGTCAGGGTGGACAGGGAATTGGTGCTCGTCAGGACCTCGGTGAACGTATCCGTGTATCCCGGCATGATGGTGCCGGTGCCCGTCCGCACGCCCTGGGCGTTGAACGTCGCGAGCGCCTGGGAGGTCGTCAGCGAGCGTTGTTGGATGAAGGATGCCTCCTGAAACCAGTTGTAGACGGTATTGAGCGTGATGACCGTCCGATCGCTCAGCTTGTAGTCGAGCTTGATCCCGGTCGAGAGACGGGTGCGCGGATTGCCCAACACTTCCGGCCCAACCACGGAGTAAACGTAATGCGGAACATTCAGCGCGAGCTGATCCCGCACCGTCGTGCGCAGGTCCGCGCTCGGATCGACGTGCCAGGTGCCGGTAACCAGAATCCCGATATTCCGCTTCGGGCCGATGACGTCGGAGTAGGTGAAGTTCAAGGACGGGCCGATGCCGTTGATGGGCTCCTTCGTCCAGCTGTCGGCCGGGGCGCGATAGCCCGCCCGGTTCACAAACCCGGCCATGTAGGTGAAGGAGCGCGCGTCCGCCCGGTCGAAGGCACTCTTGGACACCATGTTGACGCTGCCGCCGATCGAATCGGCGTCCATGTCGGGCGTCGGTGCCTTGGTCACCTCGATGGTCTCGATCAAACCGAGCGAGGCCTGCTCGAATTCAAACGCCCGGCCGGTGTTGGCCGAGGCCGAACTGGCCACGCGCTCACCGTCCATGGTGACGGAATTCAAATCGGCATCGATGCCCCGGATGGAGACGGTGCGAACCTCCATGGCCACGTAGTTGGCCGTGATCCCCGGCAGGCTTTGCAGGAAGTCGCCCACATTACCGCCCGCCAGATTGCCGAGGCTGTCGGTTGAGACGACGTTCTTGGCGTTCACCGCTTCCTTTTGCTTGGTGATGGCGAGGGCGTTGCCTTCGCGGTCCCCCACCACGGTCAGCGCATCCAGCAGGTAAACTTCAGACGTGAGGCCGACATTGCGCACAACCGTTTCGCCGGCGGACACCACGAGGGAGAGAGTTTCCGGGTTCAGGCCCAGGTACGAGATGGAGAGGGAGACGGGTCCGGGCGGAACGGCGATTTCGAAGCGCCCCTGGCGGTCGGTCAGAACGACGTTGTTCGTGCCGACCACCTGGACGCGCGCCTCCTCCAGGAACGCGGTGGTGGCGACATTCCGCACCAAGCCAGTGACGACGCCCAGGCGTTGGGCAGCGGCAGCGGTTGAGCCGTCGGCCGCGAACGCCGAGTGGCCCGAGGCAAAGACCAGGGTGAGCCAGAGAAAGAAAAATGGGAGCGGATGTTTTCGGTTCATAAAGGGTGCAGGTCTTGCCAGTCATGCGTGACTGGTGGAGGTGTTTCGCCGCGCTGATCTGAGATCGTTCATTTCCGCTCACGGCAATGCCGGATGGCAACTGGATTTAAGGCGGATATTTCGCATCGCGGCAGCCGCAACCAAACCCAAGCCACCAAACACCAAACCATTTGCCACAAAGAGGCACAAAGTTCGGAGGGCGATTGTAGCTCGCAAGGCGCCTATGGGCGCACGGTCGATTCTCGTCGGCCGGACGGGCGCTTTTCGTGCCTTTTTGTGGCCATCAAAATCGTCGCAGATGTGAACGATGTAGTTCAATAGTGGCACAGTTACGATGAACCTCTGGCACATACTCTGTACTGGAGCCGCGGCCCCCCGCCGCGGAGCGCAACGCTGCGAGGGCGCCGCGTCTCCATGAAATATCCCGGCTAACGCTCGAACCGCATCGAATACAGATCGGCGTCGACCATCTTGAAGCGCAGCCGCACCGGCTTGCCGACGAGGTCGCGGACATTGTTCTTCCCCGTCCACGACACGACCCGACGGAGCTCATTACCGACGAGTTCTCGGCAATCGCCCGCCCCATACCCCGGAATGAGGTTCCCCTCCTGGTCCAAGAGCTCGACCCGGATGCTTCCGGCGGCCGAGGTCCAATAGTTGAGGACTAACTTCTCGCCGGTGAACCGGACGGGTTTGGTCGTGACAGCGCCAGCCGTGGACAGAGCCAGGATCGACGCAAAGCCGTCGGTGCGGAGCGAATAGCGGCGGATGTGATGCGAGGGCAGAGCGTAGTTCGTCGAGACGTAGAAGGACATCTCGCCGTCGCCCGTGGGCACCACGCCCATCGACGCGAAGAGGCTGCGGGCGTGCCACGCGCCGCGTTCCATCCCGGGACGCACAAAGCCCTCCATGAACGTGCGGTCATACGTCGTCCCATCGCGGGACGACATCAGCAGCACATCGCCGATCCCTCCGCCGATGGCGCGAGTAAAGACGCCATAAGCCTCCAGTTCGGCCCGCGGCACCACTTCCTTGCCGATCACCCGGTGCGGGAGTGAGATCAAGATATGGGGCGCGCGAAAGTACGGAGCCGTGGCGTTGCTATAGAGGTTGCTGAGGCGCGCCTCCCCGCTGAACTGCATCCGCACGGGTGTCGACCAGGTCTTGAAATCCTTCGAAACCGCGCGGGCAATCGTCCGGTACGCGGGGCGCGGTTTCGGGATGCCCGGCGTGCCGCCTTCGCTCCAGGCGCGCATGTAGATGGCGTAACATTGCTCCTCCGGCAGCCAGGTCACGACGTTCAGGGAATCCAGTTTGTAGCCGGAGAAAATGACCTCGTCCGAGTAGATTCGCCAGTGGATCCCGTCCGGCGAGACAAACCGGAGCAGGCCGTCCTCGTCCCTGCGCCCCGCGCCAACTCCCTTGTACCGCTCTCCGGGAGGAACTCCCGGCCGATCGTCGAGCATGGCGGTGAAGTTCGTGTTGAAACGCCGGGGGTCCGGCCCGAGGACGATGTTGTTGGCGGTGCTCCCTTCAAAGGGGACGAGCCCCAGATTGGGCTTCACCCATTTTTTCCCGTCGTTGCTCTCGGCATAGCAGGTGACTTCCGATCCAAACTTGATCCCGCCGTCCGCTGTCTTCGTACCGCCGCGATAGTACAGGCGATAGGTACTGCCGTCCTTGATCACGGTCATATAGGCGGCCGACATGCCGCCGTCCCACGGATTCTCGAAGGTCAGCGCGACCTCCTCCGGCCGGGGCTGGCCGATCGTGAGCGCGGTGTTTTCCATCGTGTCGATAAGGTAACGATCGACGAAGATTTCCAGCCGGTCGCCGATGTCGGCCACGGCAGATGCAGCGGGCGCGGCGGCGAGACCCGAGGCGGTCATCAGGGCGCAGCCCAGGCCGATGAGCAGGCAGCGCGACACTTTCGCCCGCGGCCTTTTCCCTAACGTTTCACGGTCGGCGTTGGCGCTGATTTTCATCGGGGCTTGGGAGACGGATTCACGCCGGTGGCCTGGTTGATGCGAACGCGGAACCGGCCATCCGCGGAGGCAAGTTTGCCCTGCAGCACATCTGCTTCCCGGAAGGTGGCCATCAGGATCTCCTTCTCCCGTTGACGCTCCCAATCGTAGATGAGGTAGATGAGTCCGTTGGCCGCTTGCACGCCATCGGGGTAGGAGACGTTGCGGCGTTCGTCCAAGAGCAAGCCCCCCTGCCAGGTGCGCCCGTCATCATCCGACAAAAATGCCTTGAGGTGCGAACGTACCTTTTCGCCGCCGGGAGGATCGTGGCGGACGAGCAACAGGCGGCCGCTGGCCAGGCGACGGATGAAGAACCGCGCCGAAGGGTGCGGAAGGCCGGTCGGGATCACATCCGCCCAAGTCTTGCCGCCATCGGACGAAACGCTTTCCCCAATGCCGTAACGGGTCCGCACCAGAATCCACAATGTGCCGTCCTTCCGTTCCACGAACATCGGTTCGTCGAAGGTGCGATCTTCCTTCGGGACGTTGGCCGAACCGAACCGGGTGAAGGTCGCACCCCGATCCGTCGATATCACGGTACAGGCGCTGCCGTCGGCGCGCCACCGCGCCATCGGCAGAAGCCAGCGGCCATTCCGATCCACGGTGGGCTTGTTCATCATAATCCCTTCGTAGATGGGGCGCGGCCGCGTCCACGACGCTTTGGCCGTGCTCGAATCGCGCGTGGTGATCGACATCGTATAGGCGATGCCGTCCGCTCCGCGTTGGGCCCAGAAGAGCCAGAGTTGGCCCGAGGGATCGTGCCACAGGCAGGGGTCGAACGCGCGCACCGGTCCGTCGCGATCCGGATCGAGGATGAGCGCCCGCGTCCACGTGCGGCCATCGTCGCTGCTGGTATCGAGAATGATATAGTTGTGTTTGTCCTCGGTGATGCCGCCGCCGTACCACGCCGCCCACAGCCGCCCATTGGGCGCGCGCTCAAGCGCCGGGATGCCATGGAACATGCGGTCGCGGTCGGCGTATTCCGGACCGGGCGCGGTGTTGAGCGGAGGAATGACCGGGTCGCTGATGCCGCCCAACGCGGCCGCGCAGGACAGGAGGCCAAACAAGCAGGCGGAGACGATATTGCTGTTCATGTTGGATGTCAGGTGAGGTGCAAACGACTCACGCTGGTCGCCGCTTCAGAACTCACCCTTGATCCCAAGGGTGAAATCCACGCCATGATCTTGAAAGCGGAATCCTTTCGCGTAGTCCGGCGTGCCCGGTGCGTAGCGGTAGGTGATCAGGGTCTTGTTCGTGAGATTGTTGCCGGTCCCGAACAGCGAAATGTTCTTGTACAAGCGGAACGTGAAGTTCGCCTTTACGTCCGTTCGCGCCGGAAACCATCGGTACGTTTCCGCGGGCGTGGTCGCGTTCACGCCACCCACCCCGCTGCCTTTCTTTAGGCCCAGGTAACTCCAGATTACATTCCCGCTGAACCGGCCTCGACTGTAGCTTACGCCCCAGCTCGCCGTCTTCGGCGAATAGGTGGCGAAATTGGCTTCGGCCGGGCCGCTGATGTCCAGCGCCGTCGCCGTCCCGAACACCCGGACGCCTTTCGCCCAGGGGATGAACGCCTCAAGGGCTTGGCGATAGCTCAGCTCAACTCCGTCGATGCGGACCGGGGTGTCGAGATTGGTCTGGGTGTTGATGTCATAGCCAAGGTAATCGGGGGTAAGCCCGTACTGCGCCAGCAGTTCCGGCGTGGCCAAGGCGGTCGTCCCACCGGTGAAGCCCGTGAGATCCTTCCGGAAGACACCGATCGAACCTGTGCCGCCCTTGAACACATATGATTCGAGCGAGAGATCGTAGCCGTCAGAAGTCGTCGGATTCAGGCCCGTGTTCACGACCGTGATTGATTTGACGACGGCGTCGGGCGTGGAAACGGTGACTCCGGGAATGATCGAGGCGATGTTCGGCCGGGTGATGGTCCGGGCATAGGCCGCGCGCAGGACGAAATTATCCCCAAAATCGTAGTTCGCATTGAGGCTGGGGTAGTACCCGTCGTAGCTCCGCTTCGCGTGCGCGCCCCGCGACTTCACCCGCAGCTTTGCCTGCTCGAGAGTGTCGGTCGTGATCAAAATGGGCGCGCCGGCCGCATTCCGCCGGAGCGAGCCGTCCGCATTTTTTTGGTAGATGGCCGAAGCGTCGTTGAGCGGCCCCTCGCCTTCGTCCGTGGTTTTCTCGAAGCGCACGCCGCTGACGATCCAGAGACGGTTGTTGATCAAATGGAGATCGTTTCTCACGTAGCCGGCCAGGATCGTCTCCTGCAGTTTCTTCCCGAAGGTGGCGTTCCCGTTGAACGTATTCAGATTATCTTGTACGAAGTAGTCGGGCCGTTGCTGATAGAGCGCGTACAGTTTCTCGTTGCTGATCCAGCGGATCTTCTGCCCGCCGGCGAAGAAGCGCGGCGCGACCTCGTTGTACGCGGCCGGCAGGACGTCGTAATTCCTGGCCTGCCGGTCAGCCACGCTCGCGCCCGGCCGAAAAGTCCACTGGCTGAAATCCCGCGTGAGATCGCGATCCTGCTGGTTGACCGCGGCCCCGGTCTTCACGGACCACGGAATCCCGGTGTTGAAATCGCGGCCCAGGTTGATCTTGGCTGAACGCTGGACATCCCGGAACAGGCGCACATTGCTCGTCACGCTGTTGATCGAATACTCGGCGCCATTCAAGACGTCCACCGGCGTTCCCGCGCGCGTCACCGCGGAGATGCTGCCGGGTATGGCCCGGCCCGGCGCGCCGCGGTTGATACCGTCGCCGCGGATGACGAGCTGGGTGATGTTCATCGATCCGGTGCTGAAGGCGCCTTGGGCGATGTCCGGATAATCGGATCGGTTGCGGCCGAAATGACCGCTGGCATCGAGTTTCCAAACCGGACCCAGGTGACGAAAGATCACGTTCACCTGCGAGGTGCCCTTCTGCGTGTCGTTGTAGTCCGTCACCATGGCTGAAGTACCCACGCCCGGCACGGCGCCCTGCACGAACTCGGCCCCGCCCGTGGCGCCAGCGCCATATGTGATGGTGAGTCCGGGCTGGCTGTTGAGCCAGGAAGTGTCGGCGTACATCATGGTGGCGGACAACTGGCTGTTTTTTCCGATGCGCCAGTCGAAACCAAGGGTGCCGCTGGCCACCGTCTGCAGGGCCTCCAAAGCGGTTGGGCGGGTTCCCGACGTGATGTTCCGGACGAGATCCCAGTCCGTGAATGCGTAGCTGAAGTTAAGCCGGCGCCGACTGTACCCACCGCTGAAAGTCAGCGCAAAATTTTCGTTCACCGGTTTCACATAGGAAAAATCGAACGCTGGCTGGATTGGCCGCTGGGTCAGGTCCCGGGTGGGACCCGGCCGCTCACTGAATCCGGTGTCGAAGAAGGACCGGCTGTTGAAATTGGTGTAGGCCCGATAGGAAAACAGCGGCGTCTTCCGCTCGAAGCCGCTCTTGCTGATAATATTGACCGAGCCGCCCTGCGCGTTGGCGGGAAGATCGGGGGTCGGAACCTTGGTCACCTCGATGCGGCTCATGTTGTTGAGCCGAAGCGCGTCGAGATTCACCGACCGCCCATCGCCCGATCCGATGGTGGCGCTGGCAATCTGTCCCCCGTCGAGCGTCACCAGAGTCCCGCTGGAGGAAAGCCCGCGGATGCTGACCCCTTGGGCGAGCACCGACGAGTACTCGATGTTAACCCCGGGGACATATTTGAGGAATTCGCCCACGTTCCCCTCGCCGAGGTCGCCAAACTCGTCGGCCGACACGACGTTCCTTATATTCGGGGCCTGGCGCTGCTCGTTCAGCGCAATCATCTGCGCGTTCAGTTGCTGCGCCGCGATCGTGAACGCCTCCATCACAATCACCTCTTCCTTTTTAGCCCCGAGACCGGTCGGAACCAGGTCGAAGTCGCGCTGGGTGGTTTGCCCGGCCCCCACGTTGACCACCTCGGTCTTGGCCACCAACCCGGTGAAAGATGCGGTGATCCGCGCCTCTCCGACGGGAACATTCGCCAGCCGGTATTCGCCCGACTCGTTCGTGAACGTGCTGAGATTGGTTCCCTCGACGATGATCCGGGTGTTGTTCAGATAACTTCCACTCACCGGATTGAACACGCGGCCGGCAATGACGCCCAACGCGTGCGAGTCCGAACCGGTGGCGACGGCGACGGCGTCGGCCGCCTGCGCTGGAGCGACGGCGAAGGCAAGCCAGCCGAACAGAAAGGAGAGCGGTCGTTTTGTTTTCATGGTGGCGGATTTTTCAATAGCGTTGGGCGGCGACGGTGCTTTGGGCGCCTGCCGGTCGTCATTGGCACCACCCAAGGGTGCCTTTTTCGGGCCAGCCGTCTCTTTGCGGACGGAGAACGCGCCGGACTTCGCTTCCCAGACCACGACGAGGCCGGTGTCGGCTAGCATCGAACCCAGTGCGAGTTCGGGCGCCATTTCCCCTTTTACCGGGCGCGTGGTGACACTCTTGGCAACTTCGGAGGAGAAAATCACCTCCAGGCCGGACTGCTGGGAGAAGCGTTTCAGCGATTTATCGGCCGTCTCTCGCGGCAAATCGAATTGCCTGGGTTGTGTGTCGGCACACCGACCGGCGTTGGGCAAGAGGCCCGCAAGGAACAGGGCGCACAGGCCAATCGGCGCGGCACACCCAAAACGCGAAAATTTTCGCGTACCCGAAGTGGTGCCTGGCAAGGTCATATTCCTTCTAACACGTCAGCCAAGGGATTCCCTTACGAAGATCTATATATTCCTCCGCCCAAATCGGATGTGTCCCGGGTTGCCGCCCGCGGTTCACGGCCGGCATCGGCTTGATGAAATGCCATGGGGCTTGCGCCGAGGATGTTCACTTTTGCGGGAACCTAAGCCGGGGAGCCAGCCGCATATGCCGGACCGCTCACGGTGCCCGGCGAACGACAATCTGCCCGCCCTGCCGATCCGCCTTCAGGCCGAGTGTCTGTTCGATCAGGACGAGGAAGGCGTCGACGTTGTCGGCCCGGAAATAGCCGCTCACCTCCAACCGCGCGAGGGCCGCATCCTTCGGATCGACGGCCAGCCGGATCCCGTTACTCTGGGTAGAATAGCGATTGAAGTACTCCACGGCAGCTTCCAGCGGGGTGTCGGTGAACTCCAAGCGCGCGGCCCGCCAGGCGAGGCGTTCGGCCAGTTCTGGTGGCGAAACAGGCACGACGGCAGCCGGTGCAGTGACCGTTGGGGCAATGTCCACGACCAGTCGATTTGCCGCACTGACTGTCGCGAGCCTCTGGGCCGTGGCCGCCACACTTTGGGGCGTCGCCGGGATTCCGCCGGCAGGCGGACGTTGGGGTGGTCTCTCAACTGAAACGAGGCCCTCGGCAACAACGACGTCAACCGCCTGACCTTCGAGCAGCACCGAAAATGCCGTACCCACCGCCCGCACCTCGATCCCCTGCGCCGACACAACGAACGCCAGCGGATCTTTCGCGACTTGGAAGTAAGCCTCACCCCGTTCCAGGATCACGCGGCGGCTGCCCGCCCCAAACTCGACCCTGATCTCCGCGCCCCGTTTCAATTCGACCACGCTGCCGTCTGGAAGCGTACGTCTTTCGGGTAGGGCCACGACGGCCTTGGCGGCCAGAGATACCCCCGAAACGTCCGGGCGCCCAAGGAAACCATTCTGGTACCAAAGCAGGCCAGCGATTGCACCGGCAGCGACTCCGGCCACGAGTTTCCGCACCTTGCCGCGTTGGCCGCGCACCCTGCTGGCGGCGAGCGCATCCATCATCGCGTCCGCATGTCCGGCCGCCAAGGGAAGGTCAAAGCTCCGCCAGGTCTGCTCGTGGCGCGCAAAGGCCCGTTCGTGGCGCGGATCGGCGGCTTTCCAACGCTCCAGTTCGATCGCTTCGGCGGAAGTCATACCGGCATCGCGGCGCCCGATCCAACGTGACGCAGCCAGCTCGATGGTGGCCTCCGATTCTTTGGACGTATGACTCACGGCAGAGAAGGCCTTGGCCGGCTATAGAATCAAGCCCGGACCACGCCGCGCTGCCGGAGAAAAGCCTCGCAGCGGTGGTTGGCTCGGACGACTTGGACTTCAACGGTTTTCTCTGAAATGCCCAGCTCCCGGGCGATTTCCTTTTGGGAAAGGCCCTTCAGCTTGCGCAAGATATAAACTTCGCGACAGCGGGCGGGAAGAGCATCGATCGCGGCAAAAAGTATCATGGCCTCCTCGTTAGTACAGACCTGCTCGGCGATGCCGGGCCTATCCTCTATAACACGCGACACGGCCAATTCCTTTACTGGAATAAACGGCGAAACACGCTCATGTCGCAAAGCATTCAAGGCCAGATGGCGCGCGACTCTAAAGAGAAAGGCCCTGACCGAGGCGATCGGGCGTCGACCTTGGCGTTTCCACACCCGGACATAGGACTCCTGGACAAGATCATCGACATCCTGGATGGCGGGGAAGGCGCAGCGCACGTAGGCTTTAAGGGAGGAGTCGTGCGGATGCACTTCTTCCACAAACCATCGAGTCTGATCCTCTACGGGCGATAATTCTGGGCTGATCGGAGTGTTCACCGCAGTATGGCCAACCGCAGCGTCTGTTCGAATGAAAGCGTGAAAGCGAGCGGATTCTCAACCACCTGGCGGGCCGAGGGGTGGTCAAGACTCCGCCTGACTCCTTCAGCATCGGCGAAGCACAGGGGCTACGCGCATGGGGTCAGCCTGTTGAACGAAGCCGCTGCGCGGCGCACGGGTCTGGACATATTGAGGCGGACGGACGATTGTCGGGCAGCGATGAAGCACGCAAACGTGAATATAAAGTTTGAGACTGTTGTAAGTGGGCTTTTCTCGCAAATCGAGACGGCAGCCTAACGTGTTGCCTCCCTAAGCCGAATACAAAGCGCAGTACTGAGCATCGGCCGTGCCACGCGATTTCGGTGTCTGATTTTCAATTTGGACGGGCTTGTTCAACAGGAGTCCTGTGTCGCGCTACGGCGACACAGAACTCTCGGGGTTACAGGTTAGCGACGCATTCCCAGCCAAGAATTCTAAGCGGGAACGGCTAAACAGGCTGGCCCCGTCGGCTCGATCGCCCTGTAATCGGACGCAAACCTGCCCTGCAGTCGGCCGGCGACGGCGGCCCGAACCCCGGCCATCAAAACAATCAACAAAGCGCACCGTGACCTCGTGATTCGATCCGGCCTTCGCGATTTGCGACGAAACCCATCCAACTGCCGGACCGTTATCGATCACGGCACCCATTTCACCAACTCTTTACCGGCCGCAAAATAGATCGCGCCGAGCCCGTCCATCTCCACGCCGTAGCTGATATTTGTCTCCTTGGAAACGAATGCCCCGAGGGGTTCGATGACCAATGGGTTTTCGATGCGCGCCCGCCAGAGAATCTTGCCCGCCATCCCATAGATTACCCTTCGCTTGGCGTCGTAGACCAGGCGGGTCAAACTGGGCGGACGCCCGGGCAGTTGGTTCGCGAACCGGACGGTAAGCGTATCGGCATCCAACCCAAACCATCTTCCACCGCTCGTCACCCCACACACCCAGCCGGGGGGGGCGAAAACCAGTCCGGATATTATTCTTTCTCCGGGCACTGGCACCACTTGCCCGGTGACCTGCCGCTTTGACATATCCCAGACGGCCACCGTCGCATCGCGACCCGAAGCTTCAGCACCGCTACCACCGATCTCGCTGCTGCCGACAAACATTCGCTGTCTTGCTTCATCCAGGGCCAGAGCGCTGAGACTCTCCTGTGGAATAATATTCCTAAAGTTCTGAAATTTCTCCGTCGCGGGATCGAAATAGGTCAAGGCTCCGCCTCTTTCCCCGTAGCCAGGATAACAGGCGGCATAGATCAGCCCCTGTGAATCAACGGTCATGTCAACCGGACGGTCCTGATAGGCGCCTGCCCGCCCTATCGTCCGGGTTTTTTGACCCGGCTTGGCCGGATCATAAACATGAAACTCAGCATGTCCGTAGGACCCCATGTAGAGTTTACCGTCACTCTGAACGTATCGATAGATCTGTCCCACCTTTGGACTCGTCTTGACGAGATCTGACATCTCGCGCGTCGCCGGATCGTAAGAGAACATTACGGCCGGCTTCGAGGTGCCATAGATTTTCCCTCCGGGTCCGAGGCCAATCGAGAAGATGTCTTTTACGAGCGGGGCGAATTTCAACTCGATCGTCCTGGCTCGCCCTCGACCCCGCCAAGCTTCGAGCACGATTCTTTCCCGCGTGACATCAACAATTATCGATCCATCACGCAGTATCGGCCGCCCCGACTCGGAAAAGGCCGCATGGCCCCGGTCGTACGGTGCGGTGGCCGCAGACGCGATTTGCTCCACCTTCCCTCCGGGTGAGATGCGCAACGCCCTTCCTTTGCTGGCGGCATTCGGATTGCCGGAAGCGGCGTAGACCAGTCCGTCAGATCCGCGGTACACCTTCGGCCCTGAGGGCATTTTCCACTCCTCCGGCCAGATGTTCTTTCGCGCGCCCGTCGCGGGGTCGAACTCAATCACAGTTTGCTCCTTCATCCCCAACCCCGAGTAAACCTTGCCATCTCGCGCCACGGCGCCGGAAAGATTGTAGGTCTGATGCTGGTCCATCCGCCCGAGCGACTTGAACTCTCCCGAGATGGGGGAATAACGATAGAGTTGAGCCCCCGGATAAGATCCGACGTAAACCATGCCCTTTGCGTCGGATTCCATCCAATAGAGTATCTGTTCTCCTTCCGCCTTGGCGATTGGCTCGACTTTGTCGGTCGTCGGATCGTAACGAAGAAAAAGAGCTCCGGGAGAAAGCGATGTGCCCACGTACACCCTGCCATCGTTTCCGGACGCAAGACTCCAGGGCATTCCGGGAGAAAGAAAATGCTGGCGGCACTCCCCGGTCGCCAAATCAACCGCCACCAGGAATTCGTCCCGCCGGAAAGCCATCACGACCATTTCCGAGCCCGACGGAGTCGTAGTAACCACCCACGTCAGGAGCGTAGGATCACTTGATCGCGTTCTGCCCACCACCTCGAACCTACCCTGGCCGGCTTCGGCCCGCGCGGGCCCAAGGCTGGCGGTTTGGAAAGAGGCCAGCATCAAGATCAGGTTGCAGATCGGTTTGGTGAACATGGCGGGCCATTGAGCAGCGAATATGATTACGGGCAGGAAACTGGATTCTGATGGGATCGAATCAGCGCGCATCTGATTCGAGCTTCGTGCCGTCAACGCCCGCGGCGAGATCGCGAGCGTGCCGGCTTCAGCGATTAGAAACTGCCCTTGAGCCCCACGGCGAGCGCAATGCCATACTCCGATTCCCGGCTCTGCCGGGCGTAAGCGGGAGTCTGCGACCCGTAGATCAACATGGTCTGGGGCACATTCAGCGCGTTGCTGACGCTCACGTTCAAGGAAAACTTTCGGTTGAGCTGATAGGCCGCATTCAGGTCCAGTTGCGTACGCGCGGCGAAATACAAATACCCATCGGGCCCAAACGCCGGTTGGGCCGCCCGCTTGTCCAGTCCCCGGTAATTCCATTTTGCCACCAGCGTAATCTGCTTCCGGCTGAACGAAATTCCCCCGTTGGCGCTCTTGGGAATGAAGCTCGAGAAATCAGCCTGATTCCGCCCCTCCAGTTGCAGTCTGGTTCCATTGCCAAACACGGCGAAGTGATTTCCCCATGCGCCTAACATCCGGAGGGACTGCCTGAAGTTGATTTCCGCCCCGCTCACCCGCGCACTTCCGGCGTTGAACTTCGTGGAAAGGTTCCAGTTGACATATCTGGCATCGAGCCCGACCGCCGCCAAATCTTCGAGTTTGGCGACCCTTACCGCACTACCAAAGAAGTCCTTGATTTCCTTTCGGAAAAGGCCGCCGCTGAGAATTCCACCACTCTGCGTATAGTATTCGAGCGACAAGTCGTAATTGTCCGCGGACCATGGCTTCAAGGCGGTGTTCCTGATGGTCACCGTCCCGCGGACAATCTCCGGATTGTTGAGATCACCTTCGGTCAGGTCGCGCTCGCTGAAGGTCGCATTGGGAATGATGTCCGTGAAGTTGGGCCGCCCGTAGGTCTTGGCGTAGGCAGCGCGGGCTTGGAAGTTCTCCCTGATGTTGTAGGTGAGGTGGAGACTGGGAAAATAGCCATCATACGATCGCTCGTTCTTGAATGCGCGTTCCTTTCGAGTCAGGCGCAACTCCTCCATCGAGCCGGCCGCGCCGGCCTCGGGCTTGCGGATGCGGGCACCCGCGGCCGTGTGGGCGAACGTGCCATTCGGATTGCGGACGAAGACAGCATCGGCATTGAACAGCGACCCCTCTCCCTTGTCCGTGGTCTTTTCAAAACGAACGCCGGACAGAAGGTTGAGCCGGTTGTGCAGGAGCCGCGCTTCCGCCTGGACGTAGTATGCGGAAACCTTCTCTTCAATATATTCGGAGTTGGTCAGGCGGGCGCTCTCCTCCGCCACTGCCTGCGCCGGAGTCTGGGTGAACAATCCCGGATTGGCCGCATGAGCGCTGTAAGCGCGGTTAACGGACGGCCAGGGGATGTTCTTGAAGCCGTAAAAATTGTCCTGGTTCCTATAAACCTGCATCAGGAAAGGCTCCGGGGTGTCCGGCGTGGTCGGATTGCCATCCGGACCGTTGTAACTATAGGTGCCGCCGCCCAGTCGGGTGTCGACCCCCATGCGAGTCTGAAGTCCTCCCGCCTGCAGGGCGAAGGGAAAGGAGAAAATGCGAAATCTGCGCTTCAGGTTCAGATTGGCGGATTTGAAGACCGACGCGGTGTTGTAGGGTGCCGTCGTCGCCGTGTTCAGCCGGTAATTCCTGAGGTCGTAAATGTCGACCTCCCGGTTGGTGTTATCATAGACTTTGATGGCGCCTGGTTGGTCGGCATTGGCATCGAGAAAGGAGATTCTGACCGGATTGATCAAAGCGGATGAGATGTTGGAAAAATGGCCCGGGTCGGGACGCGAGCGGGTGGACCTTGATATGTTCACCCCCGATTCGATCTGCCACCGGCCGTTGTCGAAACGATAGCTGAGGTTTCCGACGTCGGTGTCGCCCTTGAACGTTTGTCCGCCGCTCGTATTGGTCACTGCTCCGCGGCCTGTCGCTCCAACGGTGAAATTCTCGCCATAGCTGAGCGGCACCCCGCCCGGGATGCTAGATGTGCCGACGGTTCCCGCGTTGGTCACCCAATTCTGCGTACCGATATAGACAACAAACCGATTTGTTTGCGCGCCAAATGAGAGCACGGAATTTGGCGTGACCCGCCAATCAGCCCTGAGGCTGAAACCGGTTCGCCGCTGGCTGCGCGGTCCGTCCAGCAAAGTGTGCTGCTGCAAGTAAGGCTTGCTGAACGAAGCCCCCGTGGATGTTCCTCCGGCGTTATAGAGCATCCGGGTGGAATGCTGCTCGTTGAACTTGTCGCTCTGAAATCCGGTCAGGGTGAGGCCGAAGTTTTTGCCGATCGGCTGGATATAGTCGAAGTCCCATCCGGGGAGAATTTTCCGCGTATTATGGTCGCCGTTGGCATGGGGGGTTTTCTTGAACGTCAGGTTTTCGCTGTTTGCCACCAGACCAACGCCGTAATTGAACTGGGCGCGAGTGCGCTCGAAGGCGCTCTTGGTCACCATATTGACGGATCCGCCCATGGCGTCGGCCGGGGACGCGGGCGTCGGAACCTTGGTCACTTCCACACGAGAGATGTTGTTCAGCGACAGGACGGCCAGATTAAAAGTGCGCGTCGCCGCTCCGCCGGCGGCGGACACGACCGAGGCTCCGTCCGAGGTAAAAGCGGTCTTGTCGTTGCCCAGGCCTCGCACCGAAATGCCGACAATCTCAACTTCGCTGTACTCTGCGGTGAGGCCCGGGACGAATTTGAGGAACTCACCCACATTGCTGCCCAAGACATCGCCAAACGAGTCGGAGGAAAGGACGTTTTTGATATTGGGCGCGAACCGCTGTTCGTTGATTGCGATCGCCTTGCCGTCGGTCTCCTTGTCTTGGGAAACGACGAACGGATCGAGCGTCACGATCGCGGTCCCCGGGCCATAACGCGTCTTGCTGGTGAGTTCGACGTTTTGCTCGACACTGCCGCCGGCTGGAACTTGGACGACGATTTCCTGGGGATCCAAATCGGTATAAAACACCTCGAAGGCGATCGGGCCGTTGCGGACGTTGACAAGCCGGTAAATGCCGAATTCATCCGTATAGACGATGACGTCCGAGCCTTTGACCGAGATCCGCGCCTTGTTGAGATAGTTGCCCGTGACCGCGTTCTGCACGCGGCCGGAAATCGATCCGGTCTGGGCGAAGGTGGAGGAGGAGCCGTCGGCAGCGGGTGCCGTCTGGCCTGGCGCCAACGCGAGGGCGAGCCACGTGCCGAGGATCGCGATGGGGTTCTTGCGTTTCATAGTTCGAGGAGGTTCTTGGTTGCGAGTCATCCCTGAAGGAGGTGCCGGGGATGCAGTTTGGACGGGTTTGGAGTCGGGGTGTCGCATGACGCTGAAGACTCCGGTCCGGGAATCGCGGACGATCTCCAGAGGCGTATTTGCCACCATGCGTTCGAGCGCTTCATGCGGGGTGAATTCGCCGGCGACCGCCTGAGTGTGCACGCCGTGGACCACTTCGGCGGAGTAGACGATTTCGCATCCCGCCTGCAGCGCGGCCCGCTTGAGGGTGACAACCGCCGCGTCCGTCGGAAGATCGAAATGGCGCCGCGCGACCTCGGCCGCCCGCGTGGGCGAGCCCGCCCACACCGCCGCCACGAGCAACAGGAAAATGCGTCCGACCTGCCACGCAGAGCAGAGGGTTCGGGGTGGAACCAAGGAATGCGGCATCGGACATGAGAAAGCGCCTCTATGCTGGGGAAGACGTTTCATCGGTGAATTCACGCTAAAGGTTTTTTTGTGTCCGCTCCGTGGGCCGGTTATGTGAGGCTGCGAATTGCGCGAAAACACGCCACTCCCAATCCACCTTGGGACCTCGCGTCCTAATCAAGGCACAGGTGGGCGGGCACGTCCTCGTGCCCGCATTCGAAGCGCCATCGATCGGTCCAGACATGCGGACACAGGGACGTGCCCGCCCACCCAACGAGATTTTTCGCGCGGCAAGAAACCGGGATGCGCCCGATCCAGATCCGTCACCGCGCACGGTGCAGCACAATCTCGCCGTCGGGCCGCCGTTCTGTCCGCACGCCCATCGTGGCTTCAAGCAGGCGGACAAAGCCCTCGACATTGTCGGATCGAATCGAGGCGACGATCGGGAGCCCGCGCAGTTCGTCATCGGCCACCACGAGGCGTACGGCATTGCGCCGGTTGAACGCGTCGACCACCTCCGCCAGCGGCGTGGAATTGAAGTCGAACAGGCGTGGCCGCCAGTCGAGCAGTTGCTCGATTTCCTGGCTGGAGGCCGGCAGCACGATCGGCGGCGCCATCGCTGGAGCCACCGGAATAACGGTCCGTTCCCCGGCCGAGAGTGCGGCGAGGATGGGCGGCGGAACCGGCAGCGGTGCGTCGCCTTTGGCAACCGTTGGCCGGGTCGCGGCTGGCTGCGAAACATGCACCGTGCCCTCCGTTACAAGCACCTCGAGGTTGGTCCCGGCGAGCTTGACGTTGAACGCCGTGCCGACCGCGCGCACATCGACCCCTCCGGCGCGCACGACGAAGGGCCGGGCGGGATTCTTCGTCACCGCAAATTGCGCTTCGCCCTGCACGAGCAGCACCCGGCGCTCGGCCGCCGAAAACTGCACCACCACGTGCGCCCCGCGATTCAAGTCGATGACCGATCCGTCGGGCAGCACCTCCTGCCGGTAGCTCGTCGCCTCAAACGCCACCGCTTCTCCGGCCGGCCGTTGCACCGCTGGCGACCACCAGACGGCGATCGCCACGCCGGCCGCAGCCGCGAGCACCGCTGGCGCCAGCCAGCGCATCGGCCATGACCGGCGCCGACGCGCCAGCAAATCCGGATTGGGCTCGGCGCTGTGTTCCGGCCGCCATTGGGCGAGCGCGTTGAAGTCGGCCCACATCCGCCGGTGCCGCTCAAACGACTCGCGGTGCACCGGACTGGCGGCGAGCCACTGGAGAAATTCGTCCTGCTGCCCCGCCGTGAGGCCGCGATCGTGCTGCACCAGCCACTCGGCCGCGGCCGACTCCACCACGTCGTGGCGCACGTGATTTTCGCCGGGCTTCCTCATGGCCAGCGTCCCTCGCGTTCCCGCCGGCAACGCAGCATGAACGCCATGCACTTCTTCACCCCGATGGTCAGTTGCGCGGATACGGTGTTTTCGGATACGCCCAGTTGCCGGGCAATCTCCGGCTGCGACAAACCATAGACCTTCCGCAGCGTGAAGATCTGTCGGCAACGGTCGGGCAGTGCCTGGATGGCTTCGGTCAAGAGTTCGAGTTCCTCGTTATGGGCGATGATTTCGGGAGTTCCCTCCCTCTCATCCAAGACGGCCAAGGCCTCACTTTCCACTAAAGGTTCCGTCTGGGCCACGAGCCGGTGCCGGAAACGATCGGTGGCGAGATTGCGGGCCACCGCAAAAAGAAACGCCTTGGGCGAGGCGACTTCGCCGCGTTCGCGCGCCCGCAACAACCGGACAATCGCCTCCTGCATGACATCGTCGACATCGTCCGCGCTCGAGAACCGGCTCCGCAGCCAGGCCCGCAACATCGGCTCGTGGGGCCGCACGTGCTCGTCGAACCAGCGGGATTGCTCGGAGTCGCGAGGAGGCATGGAGACGGAACGACCGCTGACGCACCACCGTCGGAGAATCGAGCAAAATGTGGCGCCGGGTCGGTGCCGAATCACCCGATCCCGGTTTTCGGCCCGGCGCCTCTCGGGTGGTTCTTCACCTGGCAAATGCGATTCAACCGGCGCTTGGATTTGAGAACGGATGCCGGCTTGCTGACCGGTTCGGCCAGCCGGTCGAACAGCACCACCGCGCCGCGGGCACACACCGCGCGCACCACGTTCCAGTCGTGCCACCGCGACGCCAACCGCTTGTATTCGGACAGGCGCGTCTCCTCGAGATCGTACGGCTGCGGCGCGGCCAGCTGCGCGAGCAATTGCTGCAAGGCGGATTCACCCCCAGGCTGCGGATAAAGCCGGTCGAAGCTGCGCATCGCCTCCGTCACTGCCGCTTCACCCAGGCGATCCTGCAGCGCGACAAAATCGAGGTAATCGCGCGTCGCGTTCCGCTTCAGAATCAAGACCGCCTTGATCCGCAGCATCTCCGCATCGGTGGGTACGGTGATGGACAGCCCGCGATACTCCGTTTGTTGAGTTTCCAGCGGCACCTCCCGGATCAACTGCCGCACTCCGGTTTCGATTCCATCCAGGCTGCCGAGAATCTGCACCGGGCGTTGAACCCGGGCCGTCCGCCAGCCGGCCACCGATTCGAGTTGGGCGAGAACCCGATCGAAACGCCGGCGCAAATCGATCAGGACATGGTCGGCATCGCGGGAAACGCGATGCTTCGCCGCCAGAGCCGAAGCCGTTCCGCCCACCAGCACGGCATCCGGAAAAATCCGTTGCAAGTGGGCGGCGGCCGAAAGCACGCGGTCCCACTCAGGAAGCGTCTTGGCGGGCTTGGGCATAGTGGTTCCAGAAGTGATAGCGTTGAGCTGCGGGATCCGCGACTTGCGCGGCGCACACCCGCAAAACTTTGTCGCGGACTTCGGGTTGGACGATCAACGCTAAGCGCAGTGCCTCCCACGCCGGCCGCTGGCCCCGGCCGATGATGTCGTCGATCGCCGCCAGGGTGAAATCCTGATGGTTCAGGTGGCGGTGCCGCATGGCGGCCGGCCCAGCCTGCCGGTCTTTGCGCCGGGCGACGAGGCGGCGGTAGTAGTCGGGATTGCCCCGCCGCTTCGCGGCACCGACGCCGGCTTGACCACCGCGCGAGCCCAACGCGACCGCCGCTGGATTCTTTGGTCGGACATTCTTCACGACCTCCCGGTAAAGCAACCGCTTGCGTAAAGCCAGACCCGTTTTGCGCGGGGTGATCGCGGCGATTCTCTTCCCGCTCCGGGCGCCGCGGTAGCATCCGCCGACCCCGGCGCAATTCACAACGTGACCGGAGTCCGGCTCGCCCCGCAATCAGCCCGCGGCTTACCGCGCACTCGGCACCCTAATATCTTCCGGCCGCCGCGCGCCAGACGTGTGCTCCACCACGCCTTCACTTACATCTTCGGCGTCGTGAATCCGATTCAGCCGGCGCCAAGAAAGCGCTCCTCCCTCCTGCGCATTGGCCTGCTCAGCGCCAGCCTGCCGGCCGCCCTGCTCATCGCCGCGGCCACCGGCGCCCTCGCGCCCCCGCCTGCCGCCATCCCGCCGGGCTACGCCGGTTCGCAGAGCTGCCGCGAATGCCACGAACGATTTTATCACCTCTGGTCCACGTCGCATCACGGCCTCGCCATGCAGCCCTACACGGCCGAACTCGCCCGCACCCGGCTCACCGCCCACGCCAGCCCCCTCAGCGTCGGTCCGTACCGTTATCAGGCGGACCCCGCCCGGCAGATTGTGACCGAGCAGGGACCGGACGGCGAAAAGACCTACCGGATCGAGCACACGATGGGCGGCAAAAACATCTTCTATTTTCTCACCCCGATGGAGCGCGGCCGGTTGCAGGTGCTGCCGATCGCCTACGACGTCAACCGCAAGGCTTGGATCGATACGGCGGCCAGTGCGGTCCGCCACTTCGGCAATGAAAACGACGCTCCCATCTCGTGGAAGAACCCGGTGTACACGTTCAACACCTCGTGCCTCGGCTGCCATGTCAGCCAGCTCGCCCGGAACTACGACCCGCAAACCGATTCGTATCGCACCCAGTGGGGCGAGCCCGGCATCAACTGCGAAACCTGCCACGGGCCGTCGGCCGAACACGTCCGCCTCGCGCGCACGCTCCCCAAGGGTGCACCGATGCCGGAGCCGAAACTTGTCGTCGCCCGGACGCTCACGCCCGAGCAGACCAACGCGATGTGCGGCAGCTGCCACGCGAAACTGTCCCCGCTCACCGAACACTTCCCGCCCGGGGAACGCTTTTTCGATCACTTCGGGCTGGCTACGCTGGAGGATCCGGATTTTTACCCCGACGGCCGCGACCTGGGCGAAAACTTCACCCTGACCACCTGGCGGCTGAGCCCGTGTCTGAAGTCGGGCAAGCTGGATTGCGTCGACTGCCACACGTCGAGCGGACGCTACAAGTTCCGCGAGGGAAATCCCAACGCCGCCTGCCTGCCCTGCCACGAGAAGCACGTGCAGACGGTCGTCGAGCACTCGCACCATCCCGCGGAGAGCACCGGCGCCCGCTGCGTGGCCTGCCACATGCCGATGACAGAGTTCGGCCGGATGCGGCGCAGCGACCACTCGATGCGACCACCCACGCCGGCCACGACCCTCGCGTTTCGTTCCCCGAACGCCTGCAACATGTGCCACACCGACCAGGACGCGGCCTGGGCCGATCGCCTGGTGCGCGAATGGCGCCAGCGTGATTACCAGGCGCCCCTGCTCCAACGTGCCGGTTGGGTGGCCGCCGCGCGCAAGGAAGATTGGTCGAAACTCCCGGAGATCGTGCGCTACCTGGCCAGTCCCGCCCGCGAGGAAATCTGGGCGGCCTCGCTGCTGCGGTTGCTCCGTTCGTGCGAGGATGATGCCAAATGGGCGGGGGTGTTGCCGTGTCTAAAAGATCCCTCGCCCCTCGTGCGCGCCGCGGCGGTGGAGGCGCTCGGCGATCGCGTGCAACCGGCCACGCTCGAGCCGCTGCTCGCCGCCACCCGGGACGACTACCGGCTCGTGCGCATCCGGGCCGGGGCTGTCTTGTCCAGCGTGCCGCCCACCAGCCTGAATGCCGGGGACCGCACGGCGCAGGCCGCCGCCCTCGCCGAGTATCTCCGCTCGCTCACGGCCCGGCCTGATGACTCCGGCTCGCGTTACAACCTCGGCAATTTCTACCTGGAGCGACAGGACTTTGCCCGCGCCGTGGAGGAATTCTCCGCCGCCAGCCGCCTGCAACCGCTGAGCATGGCGCCGCTGGCCAACCGCGCGCTCGCACACGCGGCGGTCGGACAGAACGCCCAGGCCGAGGCCAGCTTGCGGCAGGCGCTGGCGCTGGAGCCGAACCATGCCGGGGTAAATCTCAACCTGGGCATGTTGCTGGCCGAGCTGGGCCGCCTGCCGGAGGCCGAGCAGGCTTTTCGCACCGCGGCCAAGAGCGATCCGCGTTCGGCACCCGCCGCCTTCAATCTCGGCGTGCTCCTGGCCCGGGATCGCCCCGAGGAATCGCTCACCTGGTGCCGCCGGGCGGTCGGGCTGCGGCCCCAGGACGCGCGCTACGGCTACACGCTCGGATTTTTCCTCAATCAACAGGGCAAGACCACCGAGGCGGTTCAGGTTCTAAGCGCGGTGCTCCAACACACTCCGCCTTCGTCCGATGTCTATATGCTCCTGGGGACGATCCATGAACGGCAGGGCCGGTGGCCGGAGGCGCGCGTGGTGTACCGTCGCGCCGCCGCCAACCAAAACCTGCCCGAACGCGAGCGGGCACAGTTCCTCGCCCGCGAACGGCAGCTGTTCGGGCGGTGAGGCCGATGTTTTTCGCTTCGCGAAGAATCTCCGTGGGTGGGCGGGCACGTCCCTGTGCCCGCATGTCTGGACTGGTCGATCGCGTTTCGAGTGCGGGCACGAGGACGTGCCCGCCCACCTCGTTAGACGCTACACTATCGCATTCTTTCCGCGCGGCGTTCATAAACCCGGTCGCGCACCTTGCCCTTCCGACCTTCTCATCCATGAAAACCCTGCTCGCCCTGCTCGTTGCCACCCACGCTGCCGTCCTGCTCGCCGCGGCCGCCCCGGCGGCCCGGCCGAACATCCTCTTCATCTTCTCCGATGACCACGCGCAACACGCGATCAGCGCCTACGGATCAAAGGTGAACCAAACCCCGCACCTCGACCGGCTCGCCCGCGCCGGCGTGCGCTTCAACCACGCCTTCGTCACCAACTCCATCTGCACCCCGAGCCGCGCCGTGGTGCTCACCGGCAAGTACTCCCACACCAACGGCACGCCCGTCTTCAATGTCTTCGACGGCGGGCAGCCCACCGTGGCCAAGATGCTCCAGGCCGCCGGCTACCACACTGGCATGATCGGCAAGTGGCACCTCGGCAGCAACCCCACGGGCTTCGACCGCTGGATCATACTCCCGGGCCAGGGTGTCTATAACGACCCGGATTTCATCACCCCGCACGGGCGCGTCACCGTCAAGGGGCACGTCACCGGGATCACAACCCGCCTCGGCCTCGAATTCATGGCTACGCGACCGAAGGACAAACCATTCTTCCTGATGCTGCACCACAAGGCGCCACACCGCGCGTGGGAACCCGACGCGAAAAACCAGGCGTTGTTCAAGGACAAGGTCATCCCCGAGCCGGCCACGCTCTGGGACGACTACGCCACCCGCCCGGCGGCACTGCCGGAAAACCAGCAGACCGTGGCCCGGGATCTCACACGCCGCGACTTGAAGCTCGAGCCTCCGGCCGACCTCCCGGCCGGCCCGGCGCGCCAGCAGTGGCTCAACGCCAAGCCGATGGAACTCGAAGTCACCCAGCGCGACGGCACCAAGCGGATGCTCTCCGGCCAGGCGCTGGTGAAGTGGAAATACCAGCGCTATATGCAGGACTACCTGGCGTGTGTACAAGGCGTGGACGACAGCGTGGGCGAGGTCCTTGACTATCTCGACCGGACCGGGCTCGCGCAGAACACGATCGTGATCTACAGCTCCGACAACGGCTGGTATCTCGGCGACCTCGGACTGTACGACAAGCGCTTCATGTATGAACCGGGCCTCCACATTCCGCTCATCGCCCGCGGTCCCGGCATCAAGGCGGGCGCCGTCACCGACCTCTTCGCGTTGAACGCCGATTTCGCCCCGACCTTTCTCGAACTCGCCGGCGTGAAAGCTCCGGCCGATATGCACGGCCGCTCCCTTGCCCCGATCCTGCGCGGCGCGCAGCCGGTCGAGTGGCGCCGGTCCGTGTACTATCGTTATTATCATGATCCCGGGCACCACAACACGCGGGCGCACTACGGCGTCCGCACCGCGACGCACAAACTCATTCACTACTGGAAGAAGGATGCCTGGGAGCTTTTCGACCTGGTTCGTGATCCGACGGAGCAGAAAAACCTCGCGGCCGATCCCGCGCAGGCCGGCCGACTCGCGGAACTGAAGGCCGAGATCGTCCGTCTGCAAAAGCAGCTCGGCGACACCGGCCAGTTCGCCGACGCGCTCCCGCGGGACGGAGTGGACGCCCCGATCAATGTGGCGAAGCTCGGGGAGAAATCCGTGCAGGAGGCGGTGGCCGCGGCGCGCCCGTAGGAGCCATCTCCGGGGCCTTTGATCCGCAGCGCACCATGCAACCGCCATTATCCCGCCGCCAACTGTTGACCGGCGCCGCCCAAGCGGCCGCGTTGGGCTCGCTGGGCCTGATCCCCTCCGCCGGTACTGCGGCCACACCGCCACCGCAGACGCGGCTGAAGGTCGGCGTTGCGACCCTGGGCTTCCCCAAGCTCACCCATGCCGCGCTCGCCAAGGAGCTTTCGGGCTCCGGCATCCGACTGATCCAGCTTTTCCTGGCGCAGAGCGACACGAACTTCTGGAAATACAACGGGCGTTCCGATGTCTCCAGCCTTACGCCGGGGCGCTGCCGGGAGATCGCCAGCGTGTATCGCGATGCCGGCATCACCGTCCACAGCCTCGGTGTATATACCAACCTGATTCACCCGGACGCGGCGGAGCGCCGGGCCAACCTGGATTACTTCGCGGCCATGATGGATGTCGGCGGGCATATGGGCGTAAGCACGTTCATCACCGAGGCGGGGCATCACCGCGATCCCAAGGAGCCCGAGCCGCGCCTGGCGCACCATTTCCAGGACGAGGTCTGGCCCCAGATGATCGCGACCGCCCGCCAGCTCGCCGTGATCGCGGAGCAACACCGGGCCACGGTGTTGCTGGAGGGCTTCTACCGCGGATTCCTCGCCAGCGCCAAGCGCCTCCGCCTGTTCCTGGAGGAGGTGAATTCGCCGCGCATCCGCGCCCTGCTGGATCCGGCCAACCTGATCGAGGTGAACGATCTGGAGGAAATGTTTCAACAGCTCGGTCCTTGGATCGATTGCCTCCACGCGAAAGACCGGAAGATCCACGTCGAGCGCGGCGTGCCGGCCGGCCAGGGCTCCCTCGACTACGGAAAGTTCGTGACGCTCGTAGCCCGCCACACACCCGCTGCGCCGCTGATTTTGGAATACGTTGGTCCGGACGACTACCGGGCCGCCCTCGACCACCTGCGCGCCACCCTGGCGAAGGCCGGGCTGCAGTCTGAGTGACCGCTCCGCGCGCGATTCCAACCATTCGGGATAAAAAGCCATGAAGAACCCAGACGTCCCCGCCCAAACGTTGCGCCAGACTCCGCTCCGCGCGCTTTCCCGCCGCCGGTTCCTCACCGGCACAGCCGCAGCCGCGACCTTCACCATCCTGCCCCGCCATGTGCTCGGTGGCGCAGGCCGCATCGCGCCCAGCGGGAAAATCACCCTGGCCGCCATCGGCACCGGGGGCCAGGGCCTGCAAAATGTACAGGCCTTTCTGGAATTCCCGGAGGTGCAGGTCGTCGCCGTGTGCGATGTGAATCGGGAAGGTCCCGGCTATATCTCGTGGAATTGGGACAAAGGCAAAGCGACCAACGTCGCGGGCCGCGAGCCCGCCCGGCGTCTGGTCGAGGAGCGCTATGCGCAGGACCGGCGCTCCGGCACGTATCGCGGCTGCAAGGCGTACTCCGATTACCGCGAACTGCTGGCCAACGAAGACGTCGATGCGGTGATGATCGCCACGCCGGATCACACGCACGCGGTCATCGCCATGGCGGCGCTCAAGCGGCGCAAACACCTCTATTGCGAGAAGCCGCTCGCCTACTCGGCGTTTGAAACCCGCCAGCTCACCACCGCGGCCCGCCAGGCCGGCGTGGCCACCCAGCTCGGCAACCAGGGCCAGGCGGCCATCGAAGCCCGCCTGACGTGCGAGATGATCGCGAGCGGTGCCATCGGCGGCGTGCGCGAAGTCCATGCGGCCATCGGGCCCCGCTTCTGGGCCCGACCGGCCTTCGACGGCCGGCCCCCGGAGACCATGCCCGTTCCCGAGGGCCTCGATTGGGATCTGTGGCTCGGCCCGGCCCCGACCCGGCCCTATCATTCCGCGTATTGCCCGTGGCACTGGCGCAACTGGTGGGAATTCGGCACGGGGTTGTTCGGCGACATGGGCTGCCACCGGCTCTCGACCGTTTTCAAGGCGCTCAAGCTCGGACACCCGACCAGCATCGAAGCC
>JBIJCX010000358.1:0-8586 GCA_044344465.1 Opitutaceae bacterium | reverse complement strand
TGGGGCCACCGCAGATGAAGCGCGAGACGGTGTCCGAGCCGGTCTATATCACCATGCCCGGCCAGATTCGGACCGAGCGCGTGCAGGTCGGCACCAGTTCGACCGGACAGCCGATATACCAGACCATCACGGTCCAGGATCCGCCGAGGACGGAGTTCGCCGGTTATCGCGAGTACATGGTCACCATCACGGTTTACGAAAAATACCTGAAGATGTCGGCCCGCGAGAACGCACCGGCGGTCGAAGGCCGGCCGCCCCAGGAAATCTGGTCACTCGATATCACGAGCGAGGGAGAGAGCCGGGACATCCGGAAGAACCTGCCCATCCTCGTGGCGGCCAGCATCGATTACATCGGCAAGGATACGCACGGCCAGAAGACGATCCGGATCAAGGACAAGGGCGAAGACGTCGCCTTCGTAAAGAAGGGGATGTGAGGGTAAGGGCGTCAGCCCGACCCGGGGCGCCGCTTAAACGGCGGCCTCACTCGCACGTTTCTTTCGCTTCTCCACCCGCGCCGACACCAGAATCGCGATTTCATACAGCGCATAGAGCGGCGCGGCAAACATCGACTGGGTGATCGGATCCGGCGTTGGCGTCACAATGGCCGCGATGATAAAGATGACCACGATGGCGTGCCGCCGGTATTTCCGCAAAAAGTCCGTCGTGACGATGCCGAGCCAGACCAGCAGGACGATGACCAGCGGGAATTCGAAGGCGGCCCCCACGCCGAGGACAAGCCAGCTCAGGGTGCCGTAGTAGCTGCCCACGGTCCACCGGAACGCCAGGTGGAAGGTGCTGTTCAGCTCGATCGCGAAACGCACCGTGCTCGGCATGAGCAGAAAGAAGCCGAAGGCCGCGCCCATCAGAAACAACACCATCGCCGATACGCACATGGGCAGCACGGCCCGGGTCTCCTTCTCGGTCAACGCTGGGGCGACAAACTGTCCGACGAAATACAGGATGAACGGCCCCGCGAGCATCAATCCGCCCAGCACGCACATCTGGATGAGCATGTTGAACACCTCCATGATGGTGGTGGTGCCGAGCTCGATGACCAGGTCGGGATACTGGGTCTTGACCGACATGAGCGGCCACATCAGGGCCTCATTGAACTCCTTGATGAAGTAGCCGACGACGCCGGCGCAGATGGCAAACGCGATCACGCTTTTGACGATGGTACCGCGCAGTTCTTCGAGGTGCTCCCAGAAGCCCATCGCTTTTTCGCGCGCCGGTGGCGGCGTTTCGGCGGGCACAGAGGGATCGTCGGGATGCTGTTCGGATTCGCTCACGGAGGATAGGGAACCGGGATGGTGGGAAGATTTTCTGAAAACGGAAGCGTGATGTGCAACGAATGCCCGAACGGGCCAGGGCGGATTCATTCTCGGTCCCAAGGTTTCGTGAGGAGGGCGACGGCCCGGTGAGGTTTTGCCGCGAGGCGGCGATGCATCTGAGGCAGAGTTCGGTCACGTAGGCGAGCGCAGCGCGGGGCGAGGTGGTGACGAGCAGCGATGGCGAGATTGCGGAGGGAGGCCATGACTTGAGCGGTCGACTTTTCCTGGAACTGGCCGCGGTCCTCGTCGTAGGAGCGATCGCGGCGGTAGTGGACGCCGTTTTCGATGCCCCAATGGGCGCGTAAGGCGGCCCCCAGCGCCAGTTCACCCAAGGTGTCGGCGGCGCGGCTGGTGATGGCAAAGACGGTCTCTTGCTGGACGGTGCCGTCGGGCCACTCCCGGCGGCGGTCCACGCGAGCCACTTGCGCGACATGGGGAAAGGGCAGTTCGCCGGCGTGAACGGCGCGCGCGCAGACCGCGCGAGTCTCGAGGCGCCCGTGGCCTTTTTCGCACTGCGAACGCGCAGGGGGAAAAAGCCGGCTCGGGGAAGAGCCGGGCGCATTGCTCCCGCAGCCCGGGCTGATTGTCTTTGACGACCAGAAGATAATCCGCGCCGCGCTCCTGCACCAGATGGCGGGCGGTGTCGGACTGGGTGTGCAACGCATCGGCCGTGACGAGCGTCCCGGCCAGCGGCACTTCCCGCAGGAGTACTGGCAACATCGGGATCTCGTTGGTTTTTTCCGGCACGGCGATTTGGGCGACGACGGTTTCCTGCGTGGCGCAGAAGGCGCTGAACAAGTGCAGGCCCTCCGTGCCCTTGAGGGTCTTGCCGTCGACGCAGAGGAGCGGGTGCTCCCCGCCGGCGGCGAGCAGCCACTGCCCCAGCAGGTAATCGAGCCGGGCGGCATCGACCGCGCACAACACCCGCTGGAACGTGCTCTCGCTGGGCGCCTCTCGCCGCCCGCTTTTGGGATTCTGCCAGGCCCGGAGCGCGCGCAACTGGGGTTGGGACAGCTCTGCGGCGATGGCGGCCAGATCCGCCAGCGTGCGAGCGCCGGCCAGAACGCCCGCGGCCCCGGGCGATCCTAGCCGGCACGGTGCATCGCTCGTCCCATGCTTGCCGGCGACGCCACCCCAAGGCAAAGCAGCACCCATGACCCTGCGACGCACCGCCCAGCGCCCGGCACCGGCCAAACTCCTGCAGTTGAAGATCACCCTGCGTCATCTCCAGCCTCCGGTCTGGCGACGCCTGCTGGTCTCCGACCGCTCCTCCTTCAGCGCACTGCACTCCCTCCTCCAAAAGACCATGGGCTGGGACAACAGCCACCTGCACGCCTTCTACATCGGCGGGGTCGAGTATGCCGGCCACGAAACCGCCCAGGAATGCGGCGTGCACTGCGACGAAGATTTTTATCTCCATCAACTGATCAAGCGTCGCGGCCAGCGCTTCACCTATGAGTACGACTTCGGCGACCGCTGGATGCACGACATCCTCGTCGAGCAAACCGCACTCTGCCCGGGTGACCCATCTGCGGCCCGCTGTCTCGCCGGCGCTCGTGCCTGCCCGCCAGACGACGTTGGCGGTCCCTACGGCTACGCCGCTTTCCTCCGCGACCGCGTCAGTCCGAATCGAGAGATCCTCGCACGTTGGGGAGAACCGGACTGGGTCCGCAACTTCGAACCCGAACGCTTCGACCTCGACGCGATTAATCACCGCCTACTCTAACCGCCTCCGGAACTTACCGCGCAGAACAAATCAGCCCTGCCGAACGGGCCCGAACCGGATTAATCGGGGTTCGTCGCAACCGGTGATCCAGTATGAAGATTTGTAGCGAGGGTGCATCAGCCGCGCTCCCGAGAAATTCGCCGCCGGTAAGACGCTGCGCCATAAAGGTGGTCCGTGCGCTCCGCGCGCGGTCAGGTTCTTTCCGACCGCAGGGCGTACGCGGAGCGCACGGCCCACCCTCTGAGCCGGTCCGGGCAAAAATCCGCCCCCACCACGTGGCATTTACCACGCCTGCACCGTTGACAGGACGGCCGCCAATTCTATTGCCTCTTCGCCTCTGCGTCTCTGTGCGCCGTGTCTGTTCTTAACTCAAAACCACCGAATCATGGCCGTTAAATCCAAAGCCAAAATGCCCGCCAAATCGGGCAAGTCCGCCGCGAAAGCCAAAGCCGCTTCGCGCCCCAACAAAATTGCCGCCAAAACCGGCCCGGCGCGAAAAGCGCCCAAATTCGTCTACTCGTGGGGCGCCGGCAAAGCCGACGGCGATGGCTCGATGAAGCCGCTGCTCGGCGGCAAGGGCGCGAACCTGCACGAGATGACCCGCATCGGGCTCCCCGTGCCCCCGGGCTTCACCATCACCACCGAGGTCTGCACCTATTACTACGCCCACAAGCGGACCTACCCGGCCTCCCTCCAGGCCGAGATGGAGGCAGGCTTGCGGAACATGGAAAAGATCATGGGCTGCAAGTTCGGCGATGCCGCCGGCCTTCCCCTCCTCGTCGCCGTCCGCTCGGGCGCGCGCGACTCGATGCCGGGCATGATGGACACCATCCTCAACCTCGGCCTTAACGACCAGACCGTCCTCTCCCTTGCCGCCGTGACCAAAAACGAACGGTTCGCGTGGGACTGCTACCGCCGCTTCATCCAGATGTATGGTGACGTCGTGCTCGGCGTGCAGAAGAAGGAAGGCGAAGACCACGAGCCGTTCGAGACGGTCATCCACGAATTCAAACACGATCGGTATCACGCCGACCTCGAGGACTCGAAGCTCACCGCCGCCGATCAACAGGAACTCGTCACGCGCTTCAAGGCCCTCGTGAAGGAGCGCACCGGCCACGTATTTCCGAACGATCCCTGGGAGCAGCTGCGCGGCGCCGCCGGCGCGGTCTTCGGTTCGTGGATGAACGACCGGGCGATCGTCTACCGCCGCAAGTACAACATTCCCACGGAATGGGGCACCGCGGTCAACGTGCAGGCCATGGTCTACGGCAACACCGGCGAGAAATCCGGCTCCGGCGTGGCCTTCACCCGCAACCCCGCCAACGGCACCAATGAATTCTACGGTGAGTTCCTCATCAATGCGCAGGGCGAGGACGTCGTCGCCGGTGTCCGCACCCCCGAGCCCGTCGCCGACCTGAAAAAGCAGATGCCAAAGTCGTTCGCCGAACTGATGAAGGTTCGCGCGATCCTCGAGAAGCATTTCAAGGACGTGCAGGACATCGAGTTCACGATCCAGGACGGCAAGCTGTTCATGCTGCAGACGCGCAACGGCAAGCGCACCGCCATGGCCGCGCTGAAGTTCTCCATGGATATGGTGAAGGAGAAGCTCATCGACTGGCGCACCGCCATCATGCGCAATCCTGCCGATCAGCTCGATCAGCTGCTTGCCCCCGTGTTCGATCTCAACGAGGTCAAGAAGGCGAAGGTCATCGCCACCGGCCTGCCCGCCGGCCCCGGCGCCGCCACCGGCAAGATCTATTTTAATGCCGATCGCGCCGTCATCGCCGCCGAGAAGGGTGAAAAAGTCCTCCTCGTCCGCGTCGAGACCTCACCCGAGGATCTCCGCGGCATGATCGCCGCCGAGGGCATTCTCACGGCGCGCGGCGGAGTTTCCTCCCACGCCGCGCTCGTGGCCCGCCAGATGGGCAAGGTCTGCGTGTGCGGCGCCGCCGCCCTCAAGGTCGACTACAACAAAAAGACGGTCACGGTGGGCGACCAGACGTTCAACGAAGGCGATTTCCTCTCCATCGACGGCACGGCCGGCACGGTATTCGCCGGCCAGATTCCGACCGCGCCTTCCGAGATCATCGCCGGCCTCATCCAGGGGGACAAGGCCGCCCAGGCCACGGAAAAGTACAAGAGCTTCACCCAGCTGATGAAATGGTGCGCCCAGGCCACCAAGATGGCCGTCCGCACCAATGCCGACACGCCCGAGCAAGCGCAGAACGCGATGGCCTTCGGCGCCGTGGGCATCGGTCTCACCCGCACCGAGCACATGTTCTTCGAGGGCGACCGCATCGACGCGATGCGCGAGATGATCCTCGCCGACAACGTCGCCGACCGCGAGAAGGCCCTGGCGAAACTCCTCCCCTACCAGCGCGCCGACTTCTTCGGCATCTTCAAGGCGTTGAAGGGCTTCCCCGCCACGATCCGCTTCCTCGACCCGCCGTTGCACGAGTTCCTCCCGAACGCGGCGGAGCAGCAGCAGGCGCTGGCGACGAAGCTCGGCATCCCGGTCGAGAAGATCACGCACCGCGTGCACGAGCTGCATGAGTTCAATCCGATGCTTGGTTTCCGCGGCTGCCGCCTCGGCATCAAGTATCCGGAAATCACCGCGATGCAGGCGCGCGCCGTGTTCGAGGCCGCCGCCGATGCCAACAAGGAGGGTTTCAAGGCCCGCCCCGAAATCATGATCCCGCTCGTCGGGTTCAAGAAGGAGCTCGATCTCCAGACCGCCCTCGTCCACGAGGTCGCGAAGGCCGTCATGGCCGAGAAGAAGACGAAGCTCACCTACACCGTTGGCACAATGATCGAGATCCCGCGCGGCGCCCTGACGGCCGACGAGATCGCGCAGACGGCAGAGTTCTTCAGCTTCGGCACGAACGATCTCACGCAGACCTGCCTCGGCATGTCGCGCGACGACTCGGGCAGCTTCCTCAGCGCCTATCAGGAGTCCGAGATCATGAAGAAGAACCCGTTCGCGAGCATCGATCAGAGCGGCGTGGGCCAGCTGATGCAGATCGCGATCGAGAAGGGCCGGATCAGCCGGCCCGACATCAAGCTCGGCATCTGCGGCGAGCACGGTGGCGATCCGGACTCGGTCAAGTTCTGCCACAAGCTCGGCCTAAACTATGTGAGCTGCTCGCCCTTCCGCGTGCCCGTGGCGCGGTTGGCCGCGGCCCAGGCCGCCGTCGCGGACCTCAAGAAGTAAAACGGCCGGCGTGCGTGCGCGCGTGCGCCGCCGTCGCGACTCAAGGTCCAAGCCTAAACTCCCAGCCCCGCGCCGAAAAGCGCGGGGCTTTTTCTGCGTCAGAAATGGAGCCGCGACGCCGTCGCCGCGCGATCGCGCCGCACCCGCGACGAGGGCGTCGCGTCTCCAGGAATCAAAATCAAAAAAACGAATCCCTTGGACGCTCAGGGCAGCGGCCGCACCTTGATGTTGCGGTACATCACCTTGCTCCCGGGATCGTGGCCCTGCAGCGCAAACGTCCCGCGATCCACCAGGCGGCCCGCCATGTTCGCCGGCCGCTCGGGCTTCGCCTCTTCCGTGTAATCCGAGATCACCTTGTCGTTCACCCAGGTCATGATGCGCTTGCCCTCAACCTTGATCCGCAGCGTGAACCACTCGCCGTCTTTCGCCACCGCAGCAAAGTTATCCTTGATACCGTAGACGCCGGCGGTGCGCTTCGGGTCCGTGTGGGAGTTGTTCACCTGAATCTCGTAGCCCTTCACCGGCCAGCCCTTGTCCAGCCACGCGGTGTGAAAATAGACGCCGGAGTTTCCCTTGGGAAAAGTCTTGGCCTCCAGTTGCAGCTCGAAGTTCTTGAAATCGTGGTTCTGCACCGGGCCGGTGTAAAAGAGATGGGCGCGCGGACCGAAGGCGACGATGCAACCGTCCTGCACGCTGAAGGTGGCGGGCGCCTCGGAGGCCTTCCAACCATCGAGCGACTTGCCGTCGAAGAGCAGTTTCCAGCCGGCCTTGTTCTCGGCCGGCGTGAGGGTGTTGGGCGCCGCCGCGTGGACGCAGGTCAACGCGAGCAGGGAGAGACCGAGGAGCAGCGATGTTTTTTTCATGGGTGGTGAGGGCAAATGCTGACTCCGGCGACGCCTGGGTGCGCCGGGCCATGCCTCCAGCAAAATCCATAAATCAGGCCGAATGCAACCCGGCTGTTCGGGGCGGATCGCGGGTGCGGGCACCCGCACTCCATCGGCAGCGATTCCGTCACCTGGATGCCCGGTCGGCGCCGCCGAGTCTGCTTGACCGCCGTCATGGCACGTTTTCCATCCCCACCCACTACTTCCTCATGCATCTTCGATTTTTGTTCGCCGGCCTGATACTCGGTTTCACTGCACTGCGGATCGCACCAGCCCAAGACGCCGCCGCTGCCAATCCGGCTGGAGAGCTTCAAGCCATTGTCGCGAGCGTGCAGGGCAAGATGAAGGCCGGCAAGGGAACCGCCGCCGGTCTGGCGGAAGAGCTCGCGGCCTTCGAAGCCCTGCGGACCAAGTATCGCGGCCAGAAGACCGAAGAGGTCGCCGATATCCACTTCATGCAGGCCACGCTTTACAGTCAGGTGCTGAACGACAGCGACACGGCCAAGAAGCTGCTCGAACAGCTCAAGACCGACTTCCCGGGCACGAAAGCGGCGGCCAGTGTGGACCGGGCGCTCTCCAGCCTCGAACGCGCGGCGCAAGCCGCGCAGGTCAAAGCCAAACTCGTCGGCCAACCGGCGCCCGCGTTGAACTTCAAATGGTCGAGCCGGACCGGACTGAAGACCTTGGCCGATTTCAAGGGCAAGGTTGTGGTGCTCGACTTCTGGGCGACGTGGTGCGGGCCCTGTGTGGCCTCGTTTCCGCAGGTTCGCGAACTCACTGCGCATTACAAGGCGGCGGACGTCGAAGTGGTCGGGGTGACGAGCCTCCAGGGTTACGTGATGGGCCTCGATCCGCAGCGGATCGACACGAAAGGTGATCCGGCAAAGGAGATGGCGCTGATGAAAGACTACATCAAGGCGAAGGACCTCACCTGGGCGGTCGCCTTCAGCGAGGAACCGGTTTTCAATCCCGCCTATGGGGTCACCGGGATTCCGCACATGGCGATCATTGCCCCCGACGGCACGGTGCGCCACACCGGCCTCCACCCGGCGATGCCGCACGAACAGAAGGTCGAGATGATCGACGCGCTGCTGAAGGAATTTGGCCGCCAGGTTCCACCCGCGACCGCGAAGGCCCTGTAAACCGGGGCCTCAATTAAGGGGCCTCTCGTAAGGGACAGGTTGATTCAAGGCTCCAATCGGAGCAGCGCTCGTCATCACCAACCGCCCCGGCGTTTGCCGGCCATGGATCGGATGAGGTCACGGGGCGCAATCCCCGTGACCCCATCCGATTGGAGTTTGGCTTCTGACGGATCTTCCCTTAATTCGGTGTATTAAATCACGCAAATACGAGGGAAACGTGACCGATTATGTGTTGTCTCTAAGTGATGCTATTTAGGCTTGCCCTAGTCGGCGGGCGCGCCAGCGTCGGCGC
>JBIJCX010000357.1:0-8615 GCA_044344465.1 Opitutaceae bacterium | reverse complement strand
CGTATCCGATGGCCTGCGACGCCTGCTGGACATGGTGCTCGGCTGGCGCCTCCACCCCGGTTGCCCTCTCCCAGACCACTCTCGTCGCCCGCGCGACGTGGGATAAGTGCAGACTTCAGCCCGCGCTCGATCCGTCCGAGCGCGGGCTGAAGCACCGCGCTCCGCCTACCTGCCAACATTGCGGGGCGCCGCTGCTCGATGCGCGCATGCGGGAATCCGGCTTCTGCTGCGCGGGCTGCGCTTACGTCTACCGCCTGGTCCACGAACACGGGCTGGCCGGCTATTATCGGCTCAAGGATCAGGTGACCGCTCCGGCCGACGCGGCGGTCTTTCAACCGCGCGATTACGCGTGGCTCGAAACCGCCCAGCAGGAAGCGGAGGCTGGAGCGGCATTGCCTCCGGAGCGGCCGAACGCGACGGGGGCGTCGCGTCCCCAGGAAATTCCCGAGCTCACCCTCGACGTGCAGGGCATCTCCTGCGTCGGCTGCGTCTGGCTGATCGAGCGGGTGTTTCAGCAGCAACCGGGAGCGCGCGACATCAACGTGAACGCGCAATACGGTTCGATGCGCCTGCGCTGGGTCCGCGGCGAATTCTCCGCCACCGATTTTGCGCGCAAGATCCAGGCGTTCGGCTACCTCGCGGGACCGGCCGGCGCAACCGTTGCCGAGCCCGAAAGTCGCGGGCTCGTGAAACGAATCGGGCTCTGCGCCGCGTTCGCGATGAACGTGATGCTGTTCTCGTTGCCGGTGTACTTCGGCATGGAGAGCACCTACGAGTGGGCAGGGCTCTTCGGCCTACTTTCGCTCGCGTTCGGCACCCTCAGTCTGCTCGTCGGCGGTACGTATTTCATCGGCCGCGCGATCCGCGCCCTGCGCGAAGGCGCGATGCACATCGATCTGCCGATCGCGATCGGCATCGTGGGGGCCTACGCCGGCTCCCTCTACGGCTGGTTCGCCGGCGAAGAGCATTTCATCTACTTCGATTTCGTCTCGGCCTTCATCCTCCTCATGCTCGTCGGTCGGTGGGCGCAGGTGGCCGCGGTCGAGCGCAACCAGCGCCGCCTGCTCAGCCAGCAGCCGAAACCACAACGCGTGCGCCTGGCGGCCGGGACCGAACTGCCCCCCGAGCAACTACGCGCGGGACACGAGTTCGTTCTCCCCGCCGGCCACACCGTCCCCGTCGAGGCCCGGCTCGAAACCGCGGCAGCGGCATTTTCCCTGGCCTCGATCAATGGCGAGGCGGAGCCACGGCTCGTCCGCGCGGGTCAGCGGGTACCCGCGGGCGCCATGAGCGTGAACCGGGGCGAGTTGCGCCTCACAGCCCTGCAGGGCTGGAACGAATCCTTGCTCGCCCAACTGCTCCAGCCGGGCGAGCGCGCCGGCGAACGGCACCTGCTGCTGGAAAAAATCGTCCGCGGCTACCTGATTGGCATCATCGGCATCGCGGCGCTCTCTGGCATGGCGTGGTGGTTCGCAACCGGCGACACCCTCCGCACGTGGTCGATCGTCACCGCGGTCCTGGTGGTCTCGTGTCCCTGCGCGATCGGCCTCGCCTTTCCGCTCGCCGATGAGATGGCCACGGTCGCGCTGCGGCGGCGCGGCGTGTTCGTGCGCGAGGGCGATCTCTGGTCGAAGCTTTTCCGGGTGAGAAAACTTGTCTTCGACAAGACCGGGACCCTCACGCTCGAAATGCCCGTGCTGCAGAACCCCGCCGCGATTGCCGCCCTCGATACCCCGGCCCGGTCCGCGCTGCTCGCCCTCGTACGCGATACGCCGCACCCCACCAGCCAGTGCCTCCTCGAAAACATCCTCGCCGCCGGCGCCGACGAAATGCTGCCCGGCCACGTGGTCGAGACCGTCGGCTTCGGCGTGGAGATCGGCCCGTGGTCGCTCGGCCGCCCCGGCTGGCGGACGCCCGCCGGCACGGCAAACGAGCCGACGGCCCGGGCGAATCCCGTCGGCCACGATGCGGAGTTTGCCCGCGACGGCGAGGTGCTCGCGCGTTTTCATTTCGTCGATACGGCCCGGCCCGATGCGCGGATCGAACTCGCCGCCCTCGCCGCGCGCGGTTTCACGACGCACATCCTCAGCGGCGATCGCCAGGAAAAGGTCACGATGCTCGCGGAACAACTCGGACTCAATCCCGCCCTCGGGCTCGGCGCCCTGTCGCCCCAAGCCAAGGCGGATTGGCTGGATGCCCACGGCGCGGCCGACGCGCTCATGCTCGGCGACGGCGCCAACGACAGCCTCGCCTTCGACCGCGCCCTCTGCCGCGGCACCCCGGTGATCCACCGCGGCGTGCTCGAGCGAAAGGCCGATTTCTATTACCTCGGCCGCGGAATTGGCGGCATCCGCGCGCTGTTCGAGGTCGATGGCATTCGCCGCCGCACGCAGGTTGCGATCCTGGTTTTCTCGATCGTCTACAATGTGCTCGCCGTCGGCCTCGCCGTCGCGGGCAAGATGAATCCGCTCGTCGCCGCGGTCCTCATGCCGATCAATTCGCTGCTTACTCTAGCCATCGTCGTCGGCGGGCTGCGCCCGGCGTTTTCGGGCCGGTAGAGGGAACGAAAAATCACACCGCGACCACTTCCACCCGGGGAGAAAAACCCACCTGGCGGAGAAGGTTCTCGCAATCTTCCCAGGCGAGACCGAAGGCGCGCACGTCGGCCACACCGAGACGGGCGACCACGGCTGAAAGCGTCTTGGCATCACTCTCGGCAAATTCGCCGTCCATCATGGCCTGTTCCGCCCAATCGACCAACTGGGACAGCGTAATCTCGTGACGAAGATAGGCGGCGATTTTGTCGGCGACGGTCTGTTTCGTGATCATCTTAGCAACATCCTACACTGTATGATGACCACTATCCACCGGGAATTTCTCGTGGATCTCGATCAATTTCCCTTGGTCGTCGTAAATCTCCTGCCAAAAGCGCAGCGTCGTTTCATTCTCGTCCACTTCCTTGAGGTACCGCGCCAGCCAGCCAATCCGGCCTGGTACGTCGAGCTGATAGCGCCGTCTGCCGCCGGGCAATTCCTTCCACTGGCCGAACTTCCTTTCGTTCTGAAGGCGCGTGCTCATCGGGTTTCAAGCGCATTCCTGGCCTCACCGCTCCAGCGCGCGCAGCACCGGCAGCCCGATCAGCAGAAGCGCGCCGAGGAAGATCAGGCCGAAGACCAATCCCAGCGTCCAGAATTCCCGGCGCGTAAAATAGCCGCTGCCATAATAAACCGGCGCCGGACCGGTCGCGTAGGGCGTGATGACGCCCATGATCCCGAGCGAAAACGCCAGCAACAGCGCAAAGGTCCGGACCGGCATGTCCGGCACCGCCATGCCCGCGGCCAGAATGACCGGCAGCACCGCCGTGGTGTGCGCGGTGAGGCTCGCGAACAAATAGTGAATGAGGAAAAACAGCGCGACCAACGCCGTCATCACGACCAACGGCGAATGGCCGGCCAGCAGCGCCGCCGCCTCGCCGCCAAACCAGCCCACGAACCCGACCTTGTTCAGTCCGTCCGCGAGCACGACCAGCGTCGCGAACCACGCGAGGACATTCCACGCGGCCTTGTGGCCCAGGATGTCCTCCCAAGAAACGACACGGCCCACCAGCATCAGCGAGATCGCCACGAGCGCGCCCAGCGTCGGATCGATGGCGTGGCCGCCAAACACCCAGAGGGCAAGCGCCATCACCACGAGCGCCGCCATGATCACTTCGCGCGCCGTCACACGGCCCATGCCCGCCAACTCTGCCGCCGCCCACTTCGGCACCTCCGTGCTGGTGCGAACCTCGGGCGGATAGACTTTATAGATGACCCACGGCAGGATTGCCACCAGCAGCCCGCCCACCGGGAGAAAACCCACGAACCACTGCAGCCAGGTGATTTCAACCCCGGTGGTTTTCTTGATCAACTCGAGGGCCAGGAGATTCGGCGCCAACGCCGTCACAAACATCGAGCTCGTCACACACGTGGTCGCGAAGGCGACCCACATCAGGTACGAACCAATCCGGCGGGCCGACGCGCCCGGATGCGATCCATAAAGGCCGGGAATGCTGCTAATCACCGGGAAAATCGTGCCCGCGCTGCGCGCCGTGTTCGACGGCGTAAACGGAGCCAGCACGAGATCCGCGAGCGCAATCGCATAACCCAGCCCGATCGTCCGTCCGCCGAGCCAGCGCACGAGCCCCAGCGCGATCCGCCGGCCGAGGCCGGTTTTTTCGTAGCCCATCGCGAAAACGAACGCGCCGAAGATCAGCCACACGGTGCTGTTGGCGAATCCGGCCAGCGCCCATTTGATCGCCTCCGCCGGCGCCTTGAAACCGGGCGCGGCGAGCTGGGCCGGAGTGAAGGTCAGGCCGAAAACCGCGATGAACGTTACCCCCAGCAAGCCGACCGCCGCCGCGGAGATCGGCTCGGTGATCAACGCGAGAATCACCGCGGCGAACACCGCGAAATAGCGCCAGGCGTTGGGGGCAAGGCCGTCCGGCACCGGCAACAGGGCAAGGCCGACACCGAGGAGCAGCGGCAGCGCCGCGCGCCAAGCCACCGATGTCTTCGGAACCGCCGCCTTGGGTCCGGCCGCGGCCGGCGCATCGCCCGGGGTGTCCGGATTCTCGCCGGCCATACGCTTCAGCCCTGGATCTGCGCCACCATCGCGGCGGTGATTTGCGCCGTCGTGAGGCTGCCGCCGACATCGGGCGTCAGGTTGCACTCCGCCAGCGTCTGTTCCACCGCGGACCGAATGCGGATCGCCGCAGTTTTTTCGCCGAGCCAGTCCAGCATCATGGCCGCGCTCAGGATCGCCCCCGTCGGATTCGCGATGCCCTGGCCGGCGATGTCAGGAGCCGAGCCATGCACGGGTTCGAACAGCGACGGAAACCGCCGCTCCGGATTGAGGTTGGCCGACGGATTCAACCCGAGGCTGCCCGTGATGCCGCCGGTGAGATCGCTGAGAATGTCGCCGAAAAGATTCGAACCGACCACGACATCGAACGTGTGCGGGCGCCGGACGAGCTCGAGCGTCGCGGCATCGATGTGCAGCTTGTCGATCGCCACGTCACCATAGGCGGGCGCCAGTTCCACCAAGAGGCGATCCCACAGTACGTACGCGTAGCGCTGGGCATTGGACTTCGTGATCATCGTCAGCTTGCGCCGCCGCGTCTGGGCCAGCTCGAACGAGAAGCGCAGGATGCGTTCGATGCCGCGCCGCGTGTGCACCGCGGTCTGGATCGCCACCTCGTCCGGGGTGCCGGCCGCGAGCACGCCGCCGTTGTCGACGTATTCGCCCTCTGAATTCTCCCGCACAATCACGAGATCGATCGGCTGCTCGTTCCGCAGCGGCCCGCGCACGCCGGGAAACGTCCGCGCCGGGCGCACGCAGGCATAGAGATCAAAGGCCTGCCGCAACCGGATCAGCGGCGTGAGTGTGATGTGATCCGGCAGTCGCGCCGGCCAGCCAACAGCGCCGAGGAAAATCGCATCGAACGGACGTAGGGTCGTGAGGAAATCTTCCGGCGCCACGCGTCCATGGCGGTCGTAGTAAGCCATGCCCCAGTCGAACCGTTCGTAGGCGAGGTGAAATCCGCCGCTCCGTCGTTCGACCGCATCGAGCACCGCGACCGTGGCGTCCACGACTTCGGGGCCAATGCCATCTCCGGGGTAAAGCGCAATCCGATGAGTTTTCACGCGACGCGGATGGTGATCGATTCCGACGGCCGCGCGCCACAGAAATCTTGAGCCACGACTGCTTGGGACCAGTCCCTCCGGCATCTACTCGCTGCCCAGCCGCTATGAACCCTACGCCATCCGCGTGACCCCAGGCCTCAGCCCCTGCAAACACGCGTCAAAATCCGCCGGCAACGTGCTGCGCACCTTCAACGCCGCCTTCGTCACCGGATGCATGAACTCCAGCGCGGCCGCGTGGAGCATCACCCGCTGGGCCAGCACCATTCCGGCACCCGAGCCCGCCTTCAGTTGCATCGACCCGTTGTAGAAGGCATCACCGAAAATCGGATGTCCACCTTCGGCCAGATGGGCACGGATCTGGTGCGTGCGACCGGTATGCGGCCGGGCCTCGATGAGCAACGCCCCGGGCAATCGCTCCAGCACCCGGAACGAGGTCTGCGCGGGATCGCCGCCACTGCGCACCGCACCGAACTTGCTGGCCTTCCCCACCCGCCCGATCACGCCGAGGTAATTTTTCACCTCCCACGATTCCGGACACGCCACACCAGAGATGGCCAAGGCCTGGTAGGTCTTCGTTATCGTCTTCCCGGTGAAGAGCGCGGATACCCCCGCGTTGGCCTTCTGATCCTTGGTGAACAGCAGCACGCCCGAGGTGTCGCGATCCAACCGATGATGCAGCCCGAGGTAGGGCGTGCCGCCGTCGCGCTGCTGGAGAAACTCCTTCAGCGTGGTGAAAACGCTGGCCCGGCTCTCGTCGAGCGTCGGTTGCGTCGGCAGTCCCGCGGGCTTGTCGACGACGAGCAACCACTCGTCTTCGAAAAGAACCCGCTCCGGCGTCCAGGAAAACTCCCGCATGGAGCGCACTCCGTGCTGCGCCGCATCAATCCGCCAGGCATGTTTCCGGATGGCCATGTTCGGTGGATCGTGGAGCAAAGCCCCACCCGATGACAAGGGCCGCGGGAAGCTGCCGTGCCGGCTCGTCAATTCGGCAACGCCGCCGGTGGCGACCAAGGTCGAATCATCGGCGTTCGTCAAAAATCCGCGATTCTGGGTTTCGATCGCGGATCCACACTTGCATGGCACCGCGCAGGTTATCGATGATTGACGGCACCCAATAACGATGCATCCGGTGAACAAGCACGCGCCTCGAACCGGATTTCAAACCCAATCCACCTATCTGCCGTCATGGCAAAATTTCGCAAGAAACCCGTAGTCATCGAGGCGGAACAGACGCCCACCCGAAGGGAAATCCACACGCTGGAAGGTGTGATGGTGGCCAATCCCGGCGACTGGATCATCACGGGCATCAAGGGCGAGCGCTACCCCTGTAAACCCGAGATCTTCGCCGCGACCTACGAACCGGCGGAAGAGGCCTGACGGCGCGCTTCGCATTCGTCGCAAAAAACAGGGCGAAAATCCGCGTTGCTTCGCGTGATGCGCGGGACGCCGATCTCGTTGCGGCTGATCCCTCAGGGAGCGAAAGCCATGGTCCGCGTTACCCGCCGGGTAACACCCCATATCGTCCGGCTGATGCTCAGGTGTACCTTCATCGCGCCATGCCTGATATCCCAATCGTCAAACCCCCGAAAACCGCCGGTCCGGTCATTGCCTGGAATCGCACGGCGTCTGGCGAGTCCATACTCCCGGACACCGCCGTACTTGTCCGCAACTCGTTGAAAAGATCCCCGCTGACCGTCGGGCTCGGTGCACTTTCCGCGGCGCTGATCATCATCGTCTATATCCTCTGGAACAGGGTCGGTTCCCGGGACACGACCATCGTGGAAAATCGCAATCATGCGGATCAGGTTCAAGCTGGGTCGGTGGTGTTGCAGGCCCAAATCGATGCGGCCAAGGCCGGCACCGTCAGGCTTCAGAAACAATGGGATGAAACCAAGGCCACGTTGGTTCAGGCCAAAACCGAGACGGACAAGACCAAGGCCGAGACCGTCGATCTCCAGGCGCAATTGGAAAAGGCCAAGGTGGTCTCCGCCGATTTCCAACTGCAGATGGAGGAAGCCAAGGTGGCCGCGATCAAGCACCAGGGGAAGGTCGAGGTCGCGCAGGCCCAGACGGCCGTGATGCAGACGCAGTCGGACAAAACCAAGGCCGATCTGATCCAACTCGAGGTCCAATTGGCCGAGTCCAGGGCTTTGGCCGCCGAATTGAAGACAAAACTCGGGCAGGCGGAAAAAGACGTCGCGCTGCTGCAGAAGCCATTGGCGAAAAGGTAGCCGCTGGCATCGCCAGCGCGCACCGACTTTGCCCCACCCCCTTACGCACGGGTGATAGAAATGCGTCCCGCGGACGGGTAAATATTCCTACCAACCGAATCTTCCTACCAAAAGAGATCGAGGTTCGGAGGCTGAGCCACCCAACCATCGGCCCTGAGTTTGGGGTAGGAAGATTGGGTTGGTAGGAAAATTTTTCAGACCCGAGGCGCAGCCTTCCGGGTTTCCTTCCGACCAGCGGGAGCAAGAGTCAACCGAACCCTCGGGGGATATTCGGATTTGGCTCTTGGCACGTCAGTACCTACCGACCCGGCTGACTCCCACCCGGTTCAACTCGCGGGCCGCGCTCCGGTGTCAGGCGTCGCCCGGCGTATCCTTGCCACGTGGCGCCGCGGTGCCCTTTACTCCGTCCCCAACTCCATGCTCACCGGCGAAATCCGCAGTAAGATCGACGCGCTCTGGAATGCTTTCTGGACCGGCGGCATTTCCAATCCCCTCGAGGTCATCGAACAGATCACCTATTCTCGCGCGCTGGCGAAGTTTGGCGTTTCGTGACCGGGATGCAGGAGCTGGAAACCATGCTGGAAAAACCCGCCCCGGTGAAGTAACTTCAGACCTCCTGACATAGCCCCCGTCAAAATGTCCGCTTTTTGGTCATTTGGGCAGGGTGGCGACCGAGAAGTGGAGGCGTAGACTTGAGCCCGGG
>JBIJCX010000480.1:0-5496 GCA_044344465.1 Opitutaceae bacterium | reverse complement strand
TCATCCGCACCATTGCCGAGTGCCCGAAGGTCGCCCGGTACATCGACATCCCGCTCCAGCATATCAGCGACCATATGCTCGGCCTGATGCAGCGCGAAACCTCGTCCGCCTACATCCGCGATTTGCTGCAGCGCATCCGCGCCGGCATCCCTGGCATCGCGCTCCGCACCACTTTTATCGTCGGCTTCCCCGGTGAAACCGAGGCGGACGTCGACGAGCTGTGCGAGTTCATCCGGGAGACGAAGTTCGAGCGGCTCGGGGTGTTTCGCTACTCGCAGGAAGAAGGCACCCGCGCCGCCAGGATGGACGAGCAGATTCCGAAGAAGACGAAGGAGGCCCGCTGGCACCGCGTGATGGCGTTGCAGAAGTCCATCGCCGCCGAGGTCAGCCGGCGTTACGAGGGTCGCCAGCTGAGGGTCCTCATCGAGGAACCCGGGGTCGCGCGCGGCGAAGCGGATGCGCCCGACATCGACGGACGCGTTTACGTGCCAATTACCCTGCCCGTCGGAGAATTTGTGACCGTGAAAATCACCGGCCACGAAGATTACGATCTGCTCGCCCTGCCCGTCGGCCAGGAGCCCGCCACCCGCAAGCTCGCGAAGCAGGCGCAGTAACGCCGATCACGACGCGATCGCGGTAGAGCGGAAGACCCGAAACAGGGTTTTCACCCTAGTTTTCGACCGTGACCCCTAGTCGCATCGCCAGTAGGGTCATGTCGAAACGGTTCTCGAGGGAGATGTTGCGCTCCGGTGCGCGCTCCGCGCACTTCTTTTTCCCGGTGTAGCCGGGAAAAAGACCGTAACAACACCTAGATGGACCTCAGCAACGGCTAAGTAATAAATGGGTAAATCCGCAGTTTGATTGGTCAGCGGAGTCTCGACACTACCTAGGGGAAACCTCCCATGTCCCCTCCCCTGGAGATCCTGAATTACTTTCTGTGGCTCCGACTCGATGCGGTGATCTTTGGCCTGGTTTCACTCGTAGGCTGCTTTGCCTGCATGATGCTGGCCCGGCGTCGGCAACCTCGCACCCAATTTTCTTCGGCCACGTGTGGGCTCATCGCGGCGGTCGTTCTCACCGGCGCGGTGGCGGCGGAATGGGTCGCGGCCCAAAAGCAGGAGTCAATCAGCACCGCCGTTTCGACCCTTGCCCCGACTTATGTGCACGAACTCCAGAAACTTGGTCATGCCAAGGTGACGAGCGAAACCCCGGCCGACGACCCCATCCGGCTGGCAATCGTGAGCGCCGGACGTGACTGGAGGCGGCTTAATCCAGTCTTGGGAGAGCTATTCACCTACCGGGTGGACAGCTCCGGAAATGTCCAGATCGTGGCGGATGCCGCGGCAAATGCGTCAGCTCCGAGGGATCGACGCTATCCGGCGGCGCCGGCGAGCTTCCGGCACGCCCTGGCCGGTGCCGCAGTTTTTGACCCGGTCATTCACCGTGATGCCCGTGGTGCCTGGGTACGATCACTCACCCCGATTCGCGATTCGTCCGGCCGCGCCGAAGCCGCCCTGGCACTGAGTTATCCCGCGGCCAACTGGTTGCGGGCGACGGCGCTGGCGCGCCTGTTCGCGTTTTGCGGTGCGGCGCTTCTCGTCGCGACCCTCCTGGCGAGTGCAACTTTTGTCGCCCTCATGCGGGCTGAAATCCGCGAGCATGCGGAAACGGGTCGTAAACTGCAGGACGCCAAGACAACTGCCGACCGCGCCAACCGGGCCAAGAGCGAATTTCTCGCCGTGATGAGCCACGAGATTCGCACCCCGCTCAATGCCGTGATGGGTTTCGCGAATCTATTGGCCGAAACGAACCTGGATGACTCCCAAAGGGGCTATGTCGCCACGATCAACAGCGAGGGCATTCGGCTGAGCTCGCTGGTAAACGACATCCTTGACCTGTCGAAAATCGAGGAGGGGCGTTTGGTGCTCGAACGGATGCCCTTCGCGCCCGCCGAAACCGCGCATGAGGTGCTCCGGTTGCTGAGCCCGCGCGTGCTGGACAAGAAGATCGAGCTTCGTTTCGAGGCGCAACTCGCCGGCCCACTGCTCGTTGCCGGGGATCCCCTGCGCTTCCGCCAGGTACTGCTCAACCTCGTAGACAACGCGATCAAGTTTACACCGCACGGGTCGGTGACCCTTTATCTAAACTGGAGCCCGCCCGACACCGCCGAATCGCAGGGTCGCCTCGGGATACGCGTGCGCGACACCGGGATCGGCATCGCCCCCGAGCGAACGAAGGATTTGTTTCAGATGTTCATGCAGGCGGACACGTCGATGACCCGGCGCTACGGCGGCACGGGACTGGGACTGGCGATCTGCCAGCGGATTGTCGGGCTGATGGGCGGCGAAATCGTGGTGCAGAGCACGCGCGGCGAAGGCACCGAGTTCAGTTTTATGATCCCCCTCAACTCCGTTGCGCTTCCCGTCGAATCGCCGCCGGCCGAACCCGAAAAAATCGTCGCGCGGACCAAGCCGGCACGAATTCTGGTCGTGGATGACATGGAGACCAATCGCTTCCTCCTCGAGGTGTTCCTGCGGCGCAACGGTTTCGAGCCGGAACTCGCCTCCGGGGGCGAAGAGGCCATCCGGCTCGCCGGGCAACGCCATTACGACGCCATCCTGATGGATCTCCAGATGCCCGATATTGACGGCTACGCGACCACCCAGCGCATCCGCGCAGCCGAGCCGCCGGGCCAGCACACGCCGATCATCGCCCTCACGGCTTCGATCACCAAGGGCACGCGCGAGAAATGCCTCGCCGCCGGCATGGACGAGCACCTGACGAAACCGCTCGATCTGCGCAAGTTCAAGCACCTGCTCGACCGGTTTGTAACCGTCTGATCTCAGCCTAAGAAACAGCTCGATCGTAGCCCGCCGCGTGAGCGGCGGGATTGCCGGCCGTCCCTGCGCTCACGCGCAGGGCTACGACAACCGACGTTTCTTCGAGCCGGTCCCAAAACCTCAAAAATGAAATTCACCTTTGGGTTTGGCGCTCAACGCTCAGCCCTCAGCTCCAGCTGAATTCTTACCCCTGAGCGCCCGCGCGCCGTCACAGACCTCACCGAAGCGACGTCCGCCCCCCCCGTTTCGTCCCCCCAGATTCCCCATTGCGTCAACGCGCAGAACCGTCTGAGTCTGCGCCTCGCCAGGAGTTTTCGGAAGATCTGCCGCGTTCCGTCGATCGCAGGCCAAAATCACCCCGGAAACTCTCCGCCCAGTTCCACCCACTCCTCATGCACGCGCCGGTCAACATTCAACTCATCGGGCAGGAAGTCGCCATCGTCTGGGACGACGGCGCCGAGTCCTATTTTCCCTTTGACCAGCTGCGCGCGGCCTCACCCAGCGCGTCGAACCAGGGCGAGCGGGACATCTTCGGCAATCGCTACGGCGGCGATGGTCCGAAGAAATTTCCCGGCATTGAAGTGCTCGGCTGGGAGCGCATCGGCAACTACGCGCTGTGCTTCAATTTCAGCGACGGGCATCGCACCGGCCTCTACAGTTTCGACTACCTGAGAACGCTCGCCGAGAAATGCCGGGACGGACAGCAACCCGAGGCGGACCGGTAACTTGCCCCCGTCGAAAAGCCTCCCGAAATTCTAAATCTTCATGAGCACTTACGTCTTCCCCGCCCGCACGACCACGGCCGAAATCGAGCTCGGGCCCGTCCTGCAACCGAAGTTCGGCGCCGACGGCTTGATTCCCTGCATCACCTGCGATCATCAGACGAACGAAGTATTGATGTTTGCCTTCATGAACGCCGAGGCGCTCGCGCATACCCTCAAGACCCGAAAGGCCACCTATTGGAGTCGCTCCCGCGGCAAGCTTTGGATCAAGGGCGAGGAGTCGGGCAACGCCCAGCTCGTGCAGGAACTCCGCGTCGACTGCGACCAGGATGTCGTGCTGCTCAAGGTCGAGAATGTCGGCGGCGCCGCCTGCCACAATGGCTACAAGTCCTGTTTCTATCGCAAGCTCGCCGCGGGCGCCGACGCGGGCGATCCAGCCACGCTGAAACTCGAATTCGCCGCGCGCCGGGTCTTCGATCCGGCCACGGTTTACAAGAAGAAGTAGGCCGCCGCCCGCCACCAAATCGTGGCCCACCCCCACCCCGCACACCGCCTTCGCGGTTGGAAGAGGCTCGGACCTCTCTCCTTTCATGCAACGAATCACCCTTCTGACGCTCGGCCTGCTGCTCACCAGCGCGGGGCTGCGAACCGTCCTCGCCTCGAGTACACCTGTCGTCGCCTATCCCGATCATTCCCGGCTGCTCGTCGTGCGGGATGCGGCGGGTCGGGAACGGCCGGTCAAGACGCCGGTTGACTGGGCCGAACGCGTGAACCACATCCGGGCGAACCTGCAGCTGGTGATGGGACCCTTGCCCGATGCGACCCAACGCGTGCCGCTCAATCTGGAAATCGTCGCCGAAGAACAGACCGAGAAATACCTGCGGCGAAAGATCCGCTTCACGCCCGAGCCGGGCGACCGGGTTCCCGCCTGGCTGCTGATCCCCCGGGAACTCCCGGCCACCGGCCGGGCTCCGGCGATGCTGTGCCTCCATCAAACGACGAAAATCGGCAAGGACGAGCCGGCCGGCCTGGGCGGACTCAAACCGCTCCACTACGCCCACGAACTCGCTGAGCGCGGCTATGTCTGCATCGTGCCGGACTATCCGTCGTTCGGCGAATATCCCTACGACTTCAAGACCAAGGGAGCGCATTACGACAGTGGCTCGATGAAGGCGATCTGGAACAATCTCCGCGCCGTCGATCTCCTCGAATCGCTCCCGCAGGTGGACAAGCATCGGATCGGCGTCATCGGTCATTCGCTGGGCGGCCACAATGCGCTCTTCACCGCCACGTTCGATCCGCGGCTCAAGGCCGTGGTTTCGAGCTGCGGGTTCACGCCGTTCCACGACTACTATCAGGGCAAGGTCGCGGGCTGGACGAGCGACCGCTACATGCCACGCATCCGCGAGGTTTACGAAAACAACGCCGACAAGATTCCGTTCGATTTCTACGAAATCCTGGGCGCGCTCGCCCCGCGCGGCTTCTTTTCGAATTCACCGGTCCGGGACAGCAACTTCGACCTCGGCGGCGTGCGCAAGGCCTTCGCCCGGGCCGCGGAGGTTTATGCCCTGTTCGGGCAGAACGCCAGCGGGGCGCCCGGCGCCCGCCTCACCCTCGTCACCCCCGATGCGCCCCACGATTTCCCCGCCCCCGAGCGTCAGGCCGCCTACGCCTGGCTCGACGCGCAGTTGAGGTAGGCGTCGCCGGGACATTTCATCGGAAGGTAGGAGCCTGCTGGCAGGCGATTCCCGGCGTGCGAGCCCACCCCAATTTTCATCGTCTGCAAGCCGGCTCCACCACCCCGCCAATCCAACCCAAAGCAAGCTCCGATGGCTGGTCCGAAGGCAATTTTACACAGCGTCATTGAATCTTGCGCCCAAAACGGAGGGCCGAGCTCCGCCGAGGCCGAAAGACCGCCGGAAATCAAGCGGCCT
>JBIJCX010000615.1:0-3223 GCA_044344465.1 Opitutaceae bacterium | reverse complement strand
TGTATAATCTTACTTTACTCAGTTGCATTGAGTCACAGAGGTCACGGAGGAGGAAAAGGAGTTCACAGAGCGACGGTTGAAAATTCGTCTGACCCACGGAACGTATTAACCCGGTGGGTGAATACCGTTGCCGCTTCCTTCTCACCTCATCCCTCTGTGCCCTCCTGGTTTGCCTCAGTGGCCTCTGTGTCCAACTGCGTTTTCTAGGATAATCCGCGCCCGAGCCCGCCTACCTCGCGCCCGGCGCCAGCCCGCGCTCGCTCGCACGGGCGAACACCAGCATCCGCTGGAACTCGGCGCTCGCCGCCAGCTCGTGGCTGGCGAGTTTCTCCAGCGCCTGCGTGCGGTTGAGCCCCTCGCGATAAAGCAGGCGGTGAATCTGCTTCACCCGGTCGAGCTGCGGCGCCGTGAAACCGTTTCGCTCAAGGCCGACCCGGTTGATCGCCCGCACCGCCGCCGGCGTGCCGTCGGCGATCAGGTAGGGCGGCAGATCATGGACGAGCTTCGCCGTGGCCGACAGCATCGCATACGCCCCGAGCCGGCAGAATTGGTGGACTCCGCCATAACCACCGATGACCACATAATCCTCTACCACCACGTGGCCCGCGAGCATCGCGCCATTGCTCATCACGATGTTGTCGCCGAGCACGCAATCGTGCGCCACGTGACAGGCCGCCAGCAGCACGTTGCCCGAGCCGACGCGCGTGACGTCGCCATCGTTGGTTGCACAATGCACCGTGACGTATTCGCGAAACACATTGCGGTCGCCGATCCGCAGGCCGGGATTGCCGCCCTTGAACTTCATGTCCTGCGTCCTGGCGCCGATGCACGCGTAGGGAAAAACCTCGCACCCGCTCCCAAGGACCGTGTTCCCCTCGACCGACGCGTGGTGGTGGAGCCGCGTGCCCGGCCCCAGCGTCACGGCCGCGCCCACGTAGGCATACGCGCCAATCTCCACGTCCGCGCCCAGCTGCGCGCCCTCCTCGATGATCGCCGTCGGGTGAAGCTTCGCGGCCATGCGGTCAGTCAATGTCCGCGTTGTCGACCACGGCAAACATCAGCTCGGCCGACGAGGTCACCTGGCCGTTCACCACGCACTCCCCCTCGGCGACCCCGATCTTGTTGCCGCGGCTCTTCGTCATTTTCACGTTGATGAGGATCTGATCCCCGGGCCGGACCGCGCGCCGAAACTTCACCTTGTCGCAGCTCATGAAGAGCGCCGTCTTACCCTCGGTCGAGATCCGCCGCAGCATGAGCACGCCCGCGGCCTGCGCCATCGCCTCGATCTGCAGCACGCCCGGCATCACCGGATTGCCCGGGTAATGCCCCTGAAAATACGGCTCGTTGATCGTGACATTCTTCAGCGCGGTGAGCTCGTCCTGGCCCCTGAACTCGACAATCCGATCGATCATCAGGAACGGATAACGGTGCGGCAGCGTGTCCAGCACGCGCCGGATATCGAGCGAGGTCTCCGTCTCGAGCACCATCGCGCCCCTGGCCGCCGGGGCCTTCTTTTTCGCCCCGCCCGCCTGCGCCTGCAGCTTGGCAAAAAGCACCTTCGTGAGCTCCGCGTTGATCGCATGGCCCGGTCGGGTGGCGACAATGTGGGCCTTGAGCGGCAGCCCCAGCAGCATCACGTCGCCGATGATATCGAGCATCTTGTGCCGCACGAACTCATCCTTGAACCGCAGCGGCTCCTTCGAGATGATCTTGTCGCCGCGGATCACGACCGCGCAATCCAGCGAGCCCCCGCGGATCTTCCCGAGCTTCAGCAGCTCCTCGATATCCTCGTAAATCGTGAAGGTCCGCGCCGCCGCGATCTGCGACTGGTAAACCTCGGGATCGATCGTCAGCGAAAGATGCTGCGTGTGGATGCCGCGATCGTCGGCCGACGTGCATGAAATCTTAAATTCGTCCGACGGCAGCGCGATGATCGATGAATTTCCCCGGGTCACCGACACCGGCTCGTCGAGCTGGAAATACACCCGCTCCAGGTCTTGTTCGACCGGCTCCCCCTGCAGGATCATGTTCACAAACGGCCGGGCCGAGCCGTCCATGATTGGCGGCTCCGAGGCGTCCATTTCCACCATCACATTGTCGACGCCGCAGCCGTGCAGGGCGCTCAAAACGTGTTCGACCGTGTGGATCTTGGCGTGACCCGACTGGATCGTGGTCGCCCGCACCAGGTCGGTCACCATGTCGACGCGCGGGCGCAATTCCGGGGCGCCGTGGAGATCGATGCGCTTGAACGTGACGCCCGAACCGGCCGGCGCCGGCTTCATCGTCAGCGTAACCGCATCGCCGGTGTGGAGTGCGCTGCCTTTGATCGAGACGTCACGCGCGAGGGTCCGTTGTTTCATTGCGTGCCCCAATCTCGGCAACCGGGACCGCCCAGCGCAAGCGTGGAGATGGCGGGTGCCATGAGGCCGAGGGCAGCGTCAAAGTCGATCTGCCGATCTTTCTCTAACCTCTTTATCTTTCTCTTTCGTCAGGGGCTCGGAGAATTCCCGGAAGAGAAGATTGAGAGAAAGAGGAAAAGAGAAAGATTACGAGGAACGAGAACGACTTTGACCCGGCTCCGCTTGGGCCGGGGTGCCCTCGCTGCGTTTCGCGCCCACCCCGGCGATCGCGCGCACAAGTTCGAAATCCCCCACGAATTCGGGGGTCGCCATGCTTGGCGGCGCGACCGCGTCGCACGATCCTCGCCTGCGCCCGCATCAACATCAATCACGTCAACTCCGCGGACTCCCCGTCGGAGAACTTCAAATCCCAACCAAAAAATGAAGCCCATGCCCTCCAAATACTCATCCTCCGGCCCGCAGAACCGTCAGGCTCCCGCTGCCGCACCCGCGCCCGTCAAGACCCTCCGGCTGGGCCGCATCAAGGCGGCCATCTGGGAAAACAACGCCGATCAACGGACGTTCTATAATGTGACGTTCGCCCGCACGTACATGGACGAGGCCAAGCAGTTTCACGACACCGACAGTTTCGGTCGCGACGATCTGCTGCTGCTCGGCAAGCTGGCGGATCAGGCGCACACGTTTGTCTGCGACCGCCTCGCCGGCCAGCGCGGCGACGAACCCGGCTGAGCCGGTTTCCGGGCCGATCAGTCGAGACGCCTTCATGCCGGCAACGCGGATATTTCACCGTCACGATGAACCTCTCGCACACTTTGTATGATGGAGCCGCGGCGCCCCCGCCGCGGTGGTCGAACGCCACGCGG